>JBLHNW010000011.1:0-21877 GCA_047622205.1 Paraglaciecola sp. | reverse complement strand
CGTTAGGTACCTTGGCGCTGAAATCTTCCAGCTCATCAATGTTGAATTTTTCCAATGTATCTTTATCCATTGCCACAATGGAAATAGGCACATCCTGCAACGACTGTGTGCGTTTCTCTGCGGTTACTATTACCTGTTCTAGCATTATTGAAGAGCCTGTCTGCTGAGCCGAAACAAGGGTAGAAGGTAAAAGGCAAACACAACTAACCAGATAAATAGAGCGACTTAGCAAGCTTCTTTGTGACGCATTATTCTTTTTCATTATTTTTGATTTTTTCATAAAAATCTAACCTCTATATTGAAATGAACGAAGATATGTATTACTTTTTTAGATCGCCTGGCAAGCCCCTAGTTTCCTAGACACTTGATAGCTTCTCATAATACCGTCTTTCGAACTCGACCGGCGATACTCCGTTATTGTTACCGTGACGTCGGCTCGGGTTATAGAAAAATTCGATGTAATTGAATATCTCTGCCCTAGCTTCGGTGCGCGTTTTATAGACCTTCCGCTTGATCGGCTCTGTCTTGAGAAGTGAGAAGAAGCTTTCTGCTACAGCGTTTTCGTGGCAGTTACCTCGGCGGCTCATGCTCAGCTCCAGATTGTTGTCGCTAACAAACTTACGCCAGTCAGAACAAGTACATTGAACCCCCTGATCTGAATGAATCAACACTTTACCTTCTGGCTACCGTCGACACAGTGCCATCAACAACGCATCGATAACAAGGTCTGCTTTGGGGTTGCTCTTCATGCTCCCTCCCAATACCTGCCGTGAGAATAGATCCAGCACGATCGTCAGGTACAACCAACCCTCGTGGGTTCGAATATAGGTAAAATCGGTGACCCACGATTGATTGGGCTCCGCGGCTTCAAATTCACGATCCAAGATATTGGGTGCCACATGGCTCATGTCTCCACCCTTGAAACCCCGGAGCCGCTTATAGCCCCGTTGGGACCGGATGCCGGCTTCTCGCATAATGCGGTGCACGCGGTTCTTACCGCACGACTCGCCCTCGTCTCTCATGTCCAACGCGATGTTTCGATAGCTATAGGAAAATCCACTTTCAATCCAAACTGTTTGATCTGTCCGTGCAGGCGCTTGTCTTCATTGGCCCGCTTGCTCTCGGGTTGTTTGAGCCAGCCATAGAACCCGCTGGGATGAATCTGCAGTGCTCGACACATGGCCGCCACTGGATATTGCTTGAGTCTTGCCTTATTGAACGCGTATTTTTCTTTGACTCGCTTGCGAAATACACTGCGGCTTCCTTCAATATATTCCGCTCCTCCGTGACTCGCCGAAGCTGAGCTTTGACCTGTCGCAGATCGTCTTGTTGACCGGTGATTGTTTGATGCTGAGAACCGGTACCATCGTATTTCTTGATCCCGTCGTGCATGCTCTTTGCCGTTACCCCGAGTCGTTTGGCGACCTCGCCAATCTTGTAACCTCGATCTGTAACCTGTTTTACAGCCTCGACCTTAAATTCTTCTGTGTAGCGTTTACCACTCATATTAAATACCTTCGGTCTGCGCTAATTGTAACGCTATCAGGTATCTACGATACTAGGGGCTTGCCACCCCAACCCTGAGGATAACCTACGAAAGCTAGTATCATGAGCACCGCCACACAACTAGACCACAGTCAAAAAGCGTTTCTTTCATGACTTAAACGCACTTCCTTATCTACGCTGTTCGGAGATAGCTTAGAAGCCAACACTTTACTTTCAGATTATCCTAGGGCCGCCTTAACCTAACCTTTGGAATAAGATTTTGTATTAGATGCACACTATCTTAAACAACAACAGGCTCAGACATAAGGTTACTAACCACTTTAACACCATCTTTTGAAAATGAGGTTCTTTTCATTTTCACATTAATACTTGAATCATAAGCCTCATCACTAATTAATTTTTTATAATCGTTACTTGTAACGAACTCATACATCTCACCAACAAACTCGTGATATAACTCATAAACCTCGTCTATCATAGATTTCGCTGAAAACTTTTCCTCCTTTGACAATTCAATCGCGCATAAAATAGTTTCAATATCCTGCGTCCCCATTGTATGACCAGTTTCACACGCCAAATGATTATCACCGTAATATAGTAATTTCTCAGCATCCCCTCCCTCCCTGCACACCTCAGCTGTAAGCCCCAAAAACACATTCCCTGTTTTCTCTATAACTTCAACAAGTATTATTTTTTCCTTTGGACTAAGTGTCTTTACAATCGCTGCCATCTCATAGGTAATCATTCTAGATTTTATACAATGATCACCCCATACAAAAAGCAAAGTATCAGAAAATTTTTGAACCTTATCAAAACCCATTAATTTCAAATCCTGCAAATACCATGGCCAATGGTGGCTATCCTCATTAGTATGGATATTCACTAGTTGCTGAAGATCATCTTTACTATTTATATCTCTTAGCAAAAACCTATTTACATCCATAAATGAAAAAACGAAATGCGCCATATAGGGTGCGAAACCCAACCTCTCTCTTGGAGAAATAGCGGAATCTTTGAGCCATCCAAAAATATCCCCAGTTTCAAATCCTTTATTTTTTTCTTCAATATAACTAAGTATTTCTTTCATTTATCTCTCCTAGATACACATTAACGTTATAGGTAAATCTGATGATCCACTTATTCTTATTACATCGCTTATATTGCTTATCAAATTATTATTGCCTTCAGCCATGTGGCTGGAGACAACTATCTCACACTGACTATTTCCTAGATTGCTTTTTGGGCGCAATGCATTATCTATATATATGGATACTTTTTCTTTGAACAAATTATCAGACAAATAATTTTTACCAATAGTAATCTGTCGTCCATACATGGGTAGGAAATTGGTATCAAACTCCATCAAATATCTGAACAAATTCCCATATTTTTCTTTTGAAGATGGACTCCAGGCTAAAGGCTCATTTTCATCTACCACCCAAACCATATCGGCAAAGAACATTGAGAAATCAAACCAACCACCATGATTAAGCCCTTGCGCATGCACAACCGTATCGAAATACTTATCATTTTTTCTCATATTCAGAAAATCGCTACTTTGTCTCCGGTAATCTCCCCTGAGGAAACCGGCCCTATCATACAAATATCTTAAGTGCGGAACTTTTGCATCCTGCAAGGATAACGGGGGAGCGGAGTAAATTTTTTGTGAAGTACCGAATAACTTTGAATGATTACTTGTAGTATGGCAATCACTACAACTGAATACTAAGGGTCCTTTTTGCAATACATGATCCCAGTTAGCGAGGTCCACACCAATTTTCGAATTAAAAGTATTCTCACCCTTTATATTGACCTGATTATCAAGAGGGCGAATTGGGCTAGGAGGAAATGAAAGTGCAAGTGCAAACTTCGTTAACTGATCCATAGTTTCATCAGCTAAATGAGGCCCACCCATCAATGTCTCGAATGGACCTGGAGATCCGTCGCATGGAGAGTTAAACTCCTTAAATGCTCGCTCTGCCTGGGTGCTTTTTGCATCAGAACAAGGCCCACTCTTATTACTTACCAACCCAAACTTGTCACCAAGAAAATGCATTGGCCCAGAGTCCGCTATCCCATGCAAGGGCGTTGTGCGCATCGGCCCTTTTAACGGATGTAAAAACGGAGTTTCAATTATTACCCATGTAGGCATTCCTGTTAGTATCTTGAATCGAGTTAATCTAGCGTCATGCTGACTCTTTTCTAAATATACTAACCCTGGCTGATCAATTGCAATGACTCCCTTTTCTATTTGGTCTGCAAACCCCAATTGATCACCCATATACTTAACTTCGACCTTTGCATCTCCAATTGGGACTAAATCACCTACTTTTGAATTTTCTGCTTCAAGTTTTAGACGAATTGGCCTAGGTGCAGTTTGTTTACCTTCACGCTCAATAAAAGGCAACTTATTGATTAAAACATTCTTTCCACTTGCACTTAAATTCCACTGCAAACGATCTTCGCCACCAAATATATGACAAGAGGCGCAAGATACTCGGTTATTATTTGATGTTAATGTCGCATCATACAATGCCAACCTACCCTTTTTAATATCCTCTAATTCCGGATTAAAAAGAAATGCCTTACTCTGCTCTTTCAGCCCGCTTGGAGTTGTCACAAACTGCGATACACTATTACTAATGTAGCTGTAACTGTAAAACTCTATATCAGTTCTTCCGCCAATAATCGCTATTGGTCCATCTTCAGTAGGAACTGTATTAAAATTTAATTTTTTACTTGATAGATTTTCTAGTGCGACATCAGCATCAAATGAACCTATTTGATTTGTTCCCATGGAGGTAACAATCACTGCCCCCGTTGAAGGAATTGCTAACAATCCACTCGGCAATGCATACCCCGGCTTCTCTCCAACACTTTCATATACCTCATCAAGGTTAATATTGGACACCTTTGCCGGCGACATATTAAAATCTACAATTTTTATATGGTTACTATTAAATATACCCTTAAGCTCATGCTCCATTGGAACGGTATTAATTGCATCGACTGTACTAACAATCAATCTATTCCTCGGCTCATCATAGAAACTATTGAATATAACACTCCCGACTTCTTCAACCGTTTCTACTATTGCGTGCCGATTATATTTCGGTGTTTCGACTGTTCCTAATTCTAATGCTGCCAATGCATTTATGACAAAAACATCATTATCGGCAACATCGAAGTTCATGAATTGTGGCCAGTTAACGCCACTTGCATCTAACCACTTCCCCTCCTTCTGCTGGACTATTGCAAACGGCTCTAAATGACCCACACCATCAGCAGACCACTTATCGCCCAGCAAGCCGTCAAGCGGAACGGGCGTTATTGCCGTTCGATTACCCGATTTAAATGCAACTGCAAATACTTTTGTTCCATGTTTATCAACAGCTAATGACCTGATAGAAGAAGTAAAGGGATTAATTATACCTACCAGCTTTGTACTGTTGTCAGGTTCAATATCATAAACCCACAAATCAGCTCGCCCAATCAGTTCTCCTTTTTCCTCTCCCTTAGGCGAATCTAACCGATTGAGCAAAAGGTATTCGGTTTTAAACTGAGGATGACTTTGGCCTCTGTATGTAGCTGATATAAATGCACGCTGTTTTGTATTTACAGACCCCACATTAGTCTTAGAGCTAGTAAATACTATATCCCATGGCTCATCTCCAACCTGCAAAGTATCTTTAACATGTGGCTGTCCATCTACACTCACTATACTGACCGAGTCTGACACATGATTTACTACCCATACTTCACCTTTAGTTCTTACAGCCACTGAAACTGGACCTATGCCTACTGAAACTGCACTCACCAACTTTAATTCTTTTTCTTCCTGGGTGTATATCTCCAAACAATTTGCGTGTGAGTTAACAACATAGAGCAAAGATCCATCTTCTGACAGTGCCAACGGTTTAGAAGGTACGCTCTCAAATACAATATCTTTAGTTAGATTCTTATCTTCGAGGCCAGAACCACACATAAAAACTGGTATTTCTATCAATTCAATTGAAGTTTCCGCCACTGATAAACTCGACACAGCGAATACAAACATTATTTTTGAACAGCCTAACGACCAAAAAATAAACTTTGAAACAAATTTAGTGAGGAATCTCATGATCATTTATCCAACCCTATTTTTTATAAAAAACACCAATCAAAAAATATTTATAAAACGATAACTCGCGGCCAAAATAAATTATATATAACGACCATTTTATTATTATAAATTTTTATTTAATCGACAACTCGTAAAAAATTCACTGAACGCTCACATTTTATTTTATTTTATTTGAAAGATAGATAGGCAACTCCTCAGCAAGAGAATTGAGACAAACCGCTTTCCATTTAACTGTTCTGGATGTCTAGCTAGCTCTGGAAAGAAAAAGCAGCTCGTTGATTTTTAATAAAAAACACACCTCATCACAGCTAGCTATATATAAATTAAAAACCCCATAAATGCGGCACACTACCTAACCTATACACTAGGTATACAACCATTAAATGCGACAGGCAACTCACATTTCACTCGCGATCTAGTAACGCAACACAATCACTACTGACAAATATAACTATCTATGCGTAAATAACGCACACATTGTGTTTGACAATAATATTCGCTTGATATCAACAATATTTATCTTATAAGATCAAGAGAAACAGTTTTTCATAAATATCTTTTGCATACGTAAACTATGCTATTTAAGCTTAGATAAACATAAACCCTCCTTTTATCTTAAGGACTACAAATGCAAGGCATACGGCGATCATCCCTCATAACGACTGAACCAACTGATATTGAATACCAACCGCGTTATTCTGAATTAAAAAAGAAGCTCGATCCATATGAACTTATTCAGACAGCGCAAAGACAGTCTGGCCTCAATGATTTTGGTAGCGACAATTTTTTGGAACCACTAAATATGCTATTGGACTGCGCTGCTAGAGATGTAGATTTCAGTGACTCAGGACTATCCAGCTTCATACACAACGTTAATCGCTGCTTAATTAACAAACTACGAATTCACAGGGACTTTGCACACCACCCGGAAATCCTTGAAGAGGATGTGTCAGACCCCATTGTTGTTATTGGTCTGCCCCGAACTGGCACCACTAAAATGCAACGAATCCTGTCGTCCTTACCTGAAACTGAAGTACAAAAGACGTATCTTTGGAAAATGATGAACCCCGCCCCTTTCCATACTATGAAACCTGGAGGCATAGACCCTAGAATTGCCGCTGCAGGCATGGGGGGTATTACATCAGATGATCGACCAGAATACCAAGCCGCACATATAGCCACTGCCATGGAACCTGAAGAAGATGGACTCATGTGCGACTCCACATTCGATGACTGGGTATGGAGCTCAGTACTTTTACCATCAACAAACTATTATGACTGGGTAATAAAAAGACCTCACTTTCAAAATTATGAACATTTACGCACCATGTATCAGTACCTTCAATGGCAAAACGGCGGTAAAAAAGACAGGCCATGGGTTACTAAAAACGTTCAACATATTGCTTACCTAGAAGAACTATTAGCGTTTTTCCCCAACTCTACTCTTGTACATTGTCACCGCTCTCCCCACTCATCCATACCATCACTGGTGAAATTAACCATGGCCATGTGGAGCTCAATTGTTAAGGATGTCGACCCGATTTTTATTGGACAAACTCTACTTAGCTGGTGGCAGTTTGCAATGGAAAATTATTTATCAACCCGAGATAGATTAACCCTTAACGACAGAATTCTAGATATACCTTATGAGCGTGTTAGAAATGACGCCGTAAACGTAGCGACTGAAGTTTACCTTAACAACGGTAGAGAATTGTCACTCGCCAATTTGAAATACGTAAACGACTGGGATCTTAGTAATGAGCAACACATGCATGGAAAACATGGTTATTCATTACAACAATTTGGCCTGTCCGAAGACATGATCAACAAGGCATTTGAAGGCTATATTGACCGCTTTATTCTGTAACTTACAACAACTCAAAGTACTTACTCTTTTATAGGACATTGCACATAATGAACAAACTAACCTGTCTGGCGCGCGAAGCTTATATTTGGGGGATTCCTTTAGTCCAAACCAGGCTATATTTGAAACTAGCTAAGGAGCTAAATCTTCCGTTCAACCAGCTTTTTGTGTCCTCAGATCTTTCCAATCCAAAAAGTGATGTACCTCTACCAAACGTAGATACGTTATACGGGCTAGGCTGGCTGGATTTATCAAACGAGCCACTCATTCTTAGCGTTCCAGATACTGACGACCGATACTATTTGATTCAATTAAACGACGCCTATCTAAACAGCTTTGCTTATCTAGGCCGCCGAGCAACAGGGACTAGAGCTTGTGAATATGCCATTGTCGGACCGAATTGGACAGGCTCGCTACCTGATCAGGCCATACCTATAGCAGCTCCCACAAACCATATATTAGTACTTACTCGTGTGTTGGTAACCTCTAGCGATGATCTTCCATTTGCCCGTGAAATTCAAAATTTATTATCTCTAACCAACCTATCAAACTACCCGAAATTCACAAACCCAGCCCGCCCTATTGAAGATGCCTTTAATAATTTTCCGATTTTAAAGCCATCAGAGCTAGGTGTTATGTT
Source organism: Paraglaciecola sp. (assembly GCA_047622205.1). Taxonomy (GTDB): domain Bacteria; phylum Pseudomonadota; class Gammaproteobacteria; order Enterobacterales; family Alteromonadaceae; genus Paraglaciecola. Next base: position 13,744 of record JBLHNW010000011.1, on the reverse strand, counting down.
TTTCGATGAACTCTGCGCTGGTCTTGCTGAAAACCCTCCGCCAGAAAATGACCTTCCGTTCATTTCCACTTTAGAGAGGCTTGGTATTGCAGCTGGAAGAGTTCCCAGCCAAGAAGCCAGCCAGGAAATCCAAGAAATCCTTGCACAAGCAACAATTGATGCCAATGAAATAATCCACAATCGCGGCGGCTGGCTTATTGACACTCGAAACGTCAACGGCTGGATGGTCAGCTATGGCATAACAAGCTATATTAACGACCCCTTAGATAGAGCTGTTGTAGCCAAACTAGGACCTGGGTGCCTTGTACCAAAAGAAGGCCTGTACTTTTCAATGCTTGATGGCCCAGACAACAATCCCTTAACAGGCCAAAAAAACTATACACTAAAATTTTCGGCCGAATGCTTACCTCCGGTCGATGCCTTTTGGTCGCTCACATTATATAATCAAGATTGGGCTTTAGTTAGCAACCCAATAGATCGCTACGCCATTGGTGATCGAACGAAAGGATTAAAACTAGAAACAGATGGCTCACTAAAAATACTCATCCAACATTGCCAACCGACAGACGGAACTTCAAATTGGTTACCTGCTCCAAAAGAGGGCTCATTCCATTTATTTTTGCGTACGTATCAACCAAAGCAGACCTTGATTGATGGCACTTATACCATGCCACCACTTAATATCGCGCAGGCTTAGAAAGGTGCAACTTTTACAGGCGTGCGTGATTGATACACATAAAATATATTTATCATGAATAACCTGACGATGTTTCTAGATTAGTTATAGTTTTTTATACTTTTCATTGCTTTTCTAAATAGAGCTACAGATTTGTCAGCGGCTGTGGGCATCATGGGTATACTTGGGTCTAGTGATATTATATTGGCTTGAGCTTCAATAATGACCTTATCTTCTTGAAATGCCATTTTTGCCACTTCTATCATTTGATCAGCAATTTCTTCACCACCAAATTCTGATCCAGGCCCCCAAGAGAAAAATGTACGGGAACTATCTTCCTTCATTGGTGTTACCGCCTGGCAAGTAAAGTTTGAAAACAAACGCTCTCCATGGGGCTCCCCATGTTCGAATGCTTCAGCACTCCCAGCTTTATACATAGCCGTATACATAATGAACACACCCGGCACATAAAACTCATAAGTAACCCATAAATCAACAGTGTCATATTGTGAAAGTGAGGGCAATGGCGGCACAGGCGGCGCCCCTTCAACCCAACGATCAACCCGAATGCCACGACTCACTAAGGTAGTTTTTGGAGGACGACTACTCCACCCGGCTGTAGCACCAAAAGATTCCGCATGCACATAAGCAAGATGCGATAAGTCGAGCAAATTATCGTTAATTAGATGATAAGGTGCCTGATAATCCAATTGCCCGGATTTCAATACCCATTCAGGATCATCGAAACCTCGAACAGGCGGAATAAGCGAAGGATCGGCATCTTCAGGATTACCCATCCATACCCAGGCCCAACTACCCCGTTCTACTACAGGGTATGTATTGACACAGGCTTTCTCGGGTATACTGGCTTGTCCCGGTATTTCTACACACTTACCTTCAGCCGAAAAACGTAAGCCATGATACATGCATCTAAGGTCATCACCTTCTATTCGCCCCATTGACAAAGGTGCTTGACGATGAGCACAACGATCAGCCAGGGCTACTAATTCACCATCGGTTTTCCGATAAAAAACAATGGGCTGCTCTAGAATTATTCTTTGCAAGGGTTTTTCCCTCCCAAATTCATAATCCCATCCAGCCACATACCAAGAATCATAGACAAACTGTTTGATCCTATTCTTCACAATATCCTTCCTCGCCAAAAGCGCTCTTTAGTTTAATCAACGGACAACCATGGCAGCATCAACACGTACATGTTTGTATTTGTAAAACCCTAGACACAGACGCAGCATGTATGCCTGCCTCTAGCGAATATTAGCAAGCACTTCGCATTACGCAAACCAGTGCGTCCTTACTTGCCTCATAAGCGGTCACATTCGCAGCAGCCTTTAAGCTTGTGCACAACTTCAATATTATTGGCAACCGATGTCAATTCTAACAACTGATCGCTATTAAAGTTCACAACTTTTCCTTAAAAATTTGTTATTTGATATATTCACACCGTAAAAACACTAAGCCAGACCAACATCAACTGACACTCGTATCTATTAGATATTTTTAATTAACATTACGGCTTACACTATCAGGGAAAGCCTGACAAAAAAACCACTTACCCATTATTTAAAATGCCTATTAAATGCGAGTTTAATATGAGCGCACGTTCATATTAATATTTCTCTTAATAGAATATACAGCGAATTACTATGCCGGCTATCCACTCACAATCATGTAGGTAAAGGTACCGCTATTCTAAGGCGACCTATTAACCGATACTGAAATAATATCCACCTGCTGATGCCATCACAACTATGCACATCAAACTGAAGCTGACAATGTACAAAGGGCATTCTCACAAACGGATGATAAACCTAGCGAATTTGCAGTAGCGCTTTTAGATCATGGATATCAACCAAGTGACAAAATACGCTTTATTTCTCCACACACCTTTAGCGGCCATCATCATTTATCAGGACAAAATTTTTAATTATTATGTCTTCCACAAGAAAAATTAAATATATAGTTAAAAAAGACAAACGAAAAATATCCATATAAAATATTTTAGAAAAAACATCAAGGACAAGAATGCCAAAGATCACTTACATTGAAGCAAATGGCGATAAACTTGAAGTTGATGTCCCTTCAGGAGACACTCTAATGCAGGGAGCAGTCGACAATCTTATTGCTGGAATTTCAGCAGAGTGCGGGGGTGGATGTAGCTGTGCGACCTGTCACTGCTATATCGATTACAGCATACTCAATCAACTTCCGGACCCAGACAACACCGAAGTATTTCTTCTTAAAATGACACATAACCCGCAACCCAATAGCCGCCTAAGCTGTCAAGTCACCGTCACTGAAGCAATGGAAGGATTGGTGGTTAAATTACCAGAATTTCAGTCTTATTAACTATCAATAGCTCTTAGCTTCGAGAAATATTTTACAGAACGGCCAGAGTGATTAGATATAAACTTTTACCCTTATCTCTCTCAACAACTCAACACTTATGACTAACAAGAAAAAAAACCAAACTTATAACATTAGCCATTACTGTCATGACAATATTTTTCACACTCCTATTATGAAAAAAGTTCATTTACTTCTAAAACTAATTTTTTTATTAGCGTTAGGAGTAATGCAAGTAGTTACAAATCGCACAAATCACACTCAGCCGTTTTCTAGCTGAGATCACTTAAAGTCATTTATCATTACAACAATATTTCAATAATTCGAGGTAAAGTCATGGGAGGTAGCCCTGAATTCAATCCTGCTGGTTTGCATTCCAAAGATGTGTACAACGTATTCGAACTATTACAGCCCACATGGCTCGCTTTATTGATAGCGCTTGCCAGCCCTTTAGCCGTCCTATTGTTAACACCCTTTATTCGTCCCTTCTCGTTCAAACGATTTTTTCTTACGTACGTAATTCCTGGCGCGCCATTACTTGCTGCCTGGGATGAAATGGTATCCGGGTTACGCTGCTATACACCCAACGAACTAAAGGCCATGGCACGTTGCTCTGGCTCCCAGAACTATGAATGGCATATCGGAACGTATAATAAATATGGGGTTTTCTTAGTTACTTATTTAGTCGGTTATCCCCGACCGGAAGAATAGCTGATGAGGGTCATAGAAAAGGAACACCAATTTGGTGCACGTTTTGGCCGTTTCGTAATAGAATGGCATTGGTCAATTTTTATTCTTTTTCTCTTATGTGGCCTTGTAGCTGCTATTGGGGTTAAGTTTATTAGTTTTGATCCGAGTTACCGTGCATTTTTCAGCAAGGAAAACCCAGAGCTGATTGCTTTTGAAAATATTCAGCGCACTTACACCAAATCCGATACTCTGCTGTTCGCCATTCTCCCAAGCCATGGCGATACTGTTTTTCAGCGACCGGTATTAGAGGCCATCAGTCTTCTCACTGAAAAGAGCTGGCTTTTGCCGTACTCGCGGCGTGTTGACTCCATTACTAACTTTCAACACATTGTCGTCAACGGTGACGATCTCTTAGTTGCCAATCTTGTGGACGACGCTGTCAACCTTTCGCCTGATCAGATTGCAATGGTTCGCCTCGTCGCATTAGAAGAGCCCAGCCTAGTTCACCAGTTCGTCAGTGAAAGCGGCGATACTGCCGGTGTCCTGATCAGCTTCCAGTTACCAGGGCAGTCGCTTGACGAAATATCGATAGTGGCTTTAGCTGCACGAAAATTAGCGGAAAACATCGAAGCTAATTATCCGGTAGAGGTCAAAATCACTGGTATTCTACCGCTTAGTAACGCCTTTTCCCAGTCTTCTGCAAGGGATGCCAGCACCCTAATCCCACTGATGTACCTGCTTATTATTATTTTGACACTGCTGCTATTGCGCTCAGTCACCGCGACGATAGGCATGTTATTCGTCCTCCTTCTGTCCGTTCTGGCTGGAGTAGGTATCGGTGGGTGGTTTGGTATTTTGTTAACATCCGTGTCTTCGGTGACGCCGACTATAATCAGCACACTGGCGATCGCTGATTCAGTCCATTTTCTGATGACTATGATGGTCGGATTACGCTGCGGCATGAATAAAAATACGGCGATCATCGAAAGTATGCGCATAAACTTACAGCCAATTTTCCTCACCAGCTTGACGACTGCAGTAGGTTTTCTCTCCCTCAATTTCAGCGACTCACCTCCATTTCAAGACCTTGGTAATATGACAGCAATAGGTGTTATGGCGGCCTTCGTATTCTCGGTCACAATACTACCGGCATTCTTGGCTATCATGCCGGTCAAGGCGGTGACCAATAATAATCGTCTACAGATACAGTTTGATCGGCTTGCTGATTTTGTTATTCGAAAGAGAAAGCCCATTTTAGTTTTATCGTTGTCGGTCTCGCTAGCTCTAGTCGCGCTAATTCCATTGAATAACATCAATGATGATATGGTGGCCTATTTTGACCCTTCCATGGAGTTTCGCCAGCACACTGATATAACTCTCGACAGGTTAACGGGTATTTACCAGTTACAATTTTCCTTAGACTCGGGGAATGCTAGCGGCGCGAGTGATCCAGATTTTTTACGAAAAGTTGACGACTTTAGTGAATGGTTACGGCTTCAACCGGAGGTGCAGCATGTCAATACTATTACCGACACTTTTAAGCGTTTGAATAAAAACCTTCATGGTGACGACGATAACTGGTACACCTTACCGGTCGATCGTGCACAGGCCGCCCAGTATTTGCTCCTTTATGAGTTATCGCTTCCTTTTGGTCTGGATCTGAATACCCAATTGAATATCGACAAATCCTCAACGCTTGTAGTTGTAACTGTACGCAATATGAATTCTGACGAGCTGGTCGAAATGGCTGAGCGTTCTGAAAAGTGGTTGCGTACCCATACTGGTCTAAATACCCTCGGCAGTGGTATGGCTATGATGTTCGCTCATATTAGCGAGCGTAATATTGACAGCATGATTAACGGTACCATTATCGCTATTTTGATTATCGCCGTCATCATTATGACTGCCCTACGCAGTGTAAGTATTGGAGTGATCAGTCTGGTTCCGAACCTGCTTCCTGTTGGCATCACCTTCGGTATATGGGCAGTTTTAGTTGGGGAGGTTAATGTAGCTGCGTCCATCGTCATGAGCATGGTCATGGGTATCTTGGTCGATGACTCTGTACACTTTCTTAGTAAGTACCAGCGTGCTCGGCGAGAGTATGGGCTAAACTCAGAGCAGGCCGTTCGGTACGCCTTCCACCATGTCGGTGCCGCTATTCTGGTGACTTCCATAACATTAATTGCCGGCTTCCTGATCCTGGCACAATCCACTTTCGCCCTGAATCAGTATATGGCCCAACTTACAGCGTTGGCTGTGTTTATCGCGTTGTTCACCAATGTATTATTGCTACCTACATTGCTGATTACGTTTGATAAAAAAACGTATAAAGCCAGAAATAACAACCCTGGTTCCTGTTCTCCGGGGCTTTGAATAATATATAAAGGCATTGGAATTAAATCATGACTTATATTGCGTTTAAAAGAAGACCCATGTGTAAAAGACAGTCACTCGTTGCTCTTATGCTCGTTGCAAGCTTCGTTGCTACATTGGCTTCGGCTAAAACGCCGCAAGAACGAGGGTTGGAGATCGCTCTGGAGGCCGATCGCCGCGACAACGGTTTCGGTGATAGTCAGGCCGAAATGATAATGACTTTGACTAATTCTCATGGAGAAAGAGCCGTACGCTCACTACGTATCCGTACCCAGGAGAAAAGTAATGACGGTAACCGGTCCCTGATTATATTTGACAGCCCTGGAGATATAAAAGGCACTGCATTTCTATCCTTCAGCCACAAAGTCGATGCCGATGACCAGTGGTTGTACCTGCCCGCTCTGAAGCGAGTTAAACGAATATCTCGGTCAAACCAATCTGGTCCGTTCTTTGGTAGCGAATTTTCCTACGAAGACATGTCGTCCCAGGAACCTGAAAAATATACTTACAAATATATCAAGGAAGAAATTGTTGACGGGCGAAAACATTATATTTTAGAAATGAAACCTATCAATCCAAAGTCCGGTTACAGCCGACAAATTACTTGGCTGGATACAGAATATTTCCGAGTCTCGAAAATCGATTTTTACGATCGTAGGGGGTCACACCTAAAAACCTTGACAGTATCAGGTTACAAGCAATATTTGCAAAAATACTGGCGTGCTGAACACCTTCTTATGGTCAATCATCAGACAGGAAAAAAAACCAAGTTAACTTTCAATGATATGATTTTTAGAAACAATTTTTCCGAGCGAGACTTTAGTAAAACTGCGCTTAGAAAAGTTCGATAACAATTACACGCTGGATGGGTATACCTGTGGTTACGGTCAGTTCAAAAAAATATTACTACGTTTTTTGGTTTATTGTTGGGAGTTTGTCCTTTTGTTTAACCAACCCTTGCCATAGCGGCGAGTTATCTGGCCATGCTGGATTGGAAGCTCGGATCTCCAACCATCACGTTCCGAACAAAAATCACGATAATATTGGCTACTCTGCCTTAGTCGATACAGAGTTTTACCACGACTGGGACGAAGGTAGGCAGCGTATTTCTATTAACTCTTTCCTACGTGTAGATAAAGAAAATAACGAACGAAGCCATGTCGATTTTCGAGAGTTTTATTGGAGCTATGGTTTTGACGAGAAGGCTTTTGATCTTTACGTAGGCTTGCGTATTGTGTTCTGGGGTGTCACTGAAAGCTTGCATTTGGTTGACGTTATCAACCAGATAGACCTCCTCGAGGGCATCGATACCGAAGATAAGTTGGGCCAGCCCATGGTTCAATTGTCTTGGGAGAAGGAATGGGGAAACCTGGACCTTTTCTACTTACCTTACTTCCGTGAGCGAAACTTCTCTGGCTTGAATACCCCCCTGACTACAACGGCCGTTGTTGACACATATAAGGCAAAGTATCAATCCGGTTCAGAAAATTGGCACCCAGATATCGCCGTTCGATGGAGCCAGACACGTGCAAATTGGGATGTCGGTTTGGTCTATTTTTATGGAACTAATCGAGAGCCCATTCTTTGGGTCGATCAGACTAGCGCCCAACCAGTACTGCTGCCCCATTATAATATTCTGCGTCAAATCAGTATTGACATACAGTATACGACTGACAGTTGGCTATGGAAATTAGAAGCCCTGAATCGTAGCAGCAACGGTCAACAATCTAGTGCCTTTGTAGGTGGTTTCGAATATACATTTTTCGATGTCTATGAATCAGGAATCGATGTAGGTTTTATTTCTGAATTTCAGTACGATGATATTAGTGGCGAGATCCAACATGTCGGTGATAACGATATAGCTACAGGTGCGCGCCTTACTTTTAACGACACCAGTGATACCAACTTATTGGCACTGAGCACAGTAGATATTGACACCGGTGTGCAATTTTACACTCTGGAGCTCGATCGACGAATCGGATACAACTGGCAAATAGAGTTACAGGCCCGTTTTTTTGTAGGCGGCGATAACAATACCCTTCCTTTTAATATATTTGATAAAAAAGACTCTTTTCAACTAACAATGAGGTATTTTTTTTAATCTCTTCAATCCTCTAACCAATACTTTAGATTATGAATACAGTCAATCCCCTAGCATCTGTATTGACAGATCATTGGGCTATGACTACCTCCGTCTATTTGTTAATTTGAGGAAGACTGACTGAAATTTTATTTCTACCAGCCATACTGATTTCTGTCGAAAACATGTCCTTTTAACATACTAATTATAACTTAGATTGTATTATTCCCCCTTCCCCTTCTTCCGCCCCATTTACACTCCCCCTACTGCCAAAAAAAAACGAGTAAGATACGAGTATTTTATTACTTGTGCTAAACATTACAATAATCTGATATAAAAACGATAACATATGTTATTAATTATTTTGGCCCTGGAGTGCTTCGTATGAATATCGCATCTGATTTTCAACCCGTTGGAGTGTCATCTGAGGAAATATACGACCACCTTAAACTGGCGCGTGAAAACGAGCCCATATTTTTTTCAGAGACGTTTAACTGCTGGGTGATCACTCATTATGAGGATGTCGTGTCTATAGTAATGAATCCGAAGGATTTCATTACTGATGGTGCGTTAAATGGCCTAAACGACAACTATTGCGAAAAATCAAACAAAATTATTGAAAAAGGTATCGATTGGCGAATTGTTCATCATCTACAAAATACCGAGGGGGACGATCACACGCGAGTAAGGGATCTGGTTCAAAAAATAATTTCACCTGATCGAGTGAAACGCATGGAGCCCCTTATCAGACGGATTACTGTTGAACTGGTAGACAAAATGTTGGAATCAAATAAATGCGAGTTTGTCACGTCCTTTTCCTATCCTCTACCAGTACTTACTATCTTCAGAATTATCGGGTTTGATGAAAGTAAAGAGGATATGCCCTTACTCCAGCGCTGGAGTGACAACACACTTCGCTTGTTTTTGGCGCCTATGGAAGAAGAGGAAGAAGTACAATGTGCAAAGGATGCCATTGCGTTTCAAGAGTACATCAGAGAAAAAATAGTAGACTGCAGGAAAAACCCAAAAAACGACCTATTAACTGACTTGGTCAATGAGGCAGATTGTGGTGAATCAAACTTTAGCGATGAAGAGTTGATTTTACTGTTCACTTTGAACCTTATTGGTGCGGGTCATTCAACAACCTTGGTACAACTTAGTAATATGTTTCATCAACTGCTCAAGGATCGGGTTAGATGGAAGGCCATTATTGATGATCCCACTCTTATACACGATACGGTAGAAGAGATGTTACGTTTTGCTCCCGCCACTTTAGGTTGGTTCAGAGTGGCAGCTAGTGACGTCGATTTTAAAGGCCATCACTTCAAAAAAGGTGATTTAATATTTATGTCCATCGGCTCCGCCAATAGAGACGAGAGGAAATTTGAAAACGCCGAGGAATTTTGTCCAGTTAGAAAAGATAGAGTGAGGTCAATGACTTTTACTCAGGGTAAGCATGCCTGCCCTGGTTCTGCATTAGCTCGGATGGAGCTTTATATTGCTCTCGAGGAGATCTCAAGGAGAATTCCTGGACTGCGTTTAAATACCGATCAAAAAGTCGTTTATGGGCCGAGCCTAGCCGCAAGAATGATTCCTGAGCTTTTTGTTGAGTGGGATTAAAACGGTTTTATCTGTCGGTGCTCTATCTGCTGCTAATGAGCGCTGTATTGAAACTCCATACTTCGATAGAGCCTATACAGTAACCAATCTATTCGTAACAAGGAAACTATTGCCATGAAAAAAACTCGTGTCATTCAGTTTGGCACCGGCTTCGTCGGGCATTTCGCCTTGCGCGCCATAATTGAACACCCAGATCTAGAACTGGTGGGAGTATGGGTGCACAGCCCTACTAAAGTCGGTACAGATGCCGGGGATCTAGCTGGCACAGCGAAAACCGGTATTCTTGCCACTAACGACCTCGACAGCCTACTAGCACTGCAACCCGACTGCGTGTGCTCTGCTGCTGGTGGCGATGGCCGAGAAGCATGGATGGCGGACACACACAGCCGTATCCTGCATGCAGGCATCAATATTGTTAGTAGTTCCATTCCGGGGCTGGTCGATCCGGATGCGTATGCAAACAAAGCGCTGCTAGAACAGGTCGATGCAGCTGCGCGCGAGGGTGACGTTTCATATTACACCTCTGGCATAGAACCTGGCTTCATGAGTGACACACTCCCATTAGCGTTGACCGGCATCAGTCAATATTGGCAGTCTATACGCGCGCAGGAGATCCTTGACTATTCCACCTACATCCCAAACGAGGTCGACAAATTGATGGGGGATATGCTCGGTTTTGGCCGTAGCCTAGACTACGAGCCTACTATGTTCCAACCGGGCCGCCTCACTTCTGTCTGGGGTGGTGCGATTACTCTAATGGCACGTGGACTTGGCGTGAAGCTTGACCAAGTACGAGAGCAGGTATGGCGCCACCCAGCTTCAAGTAGTTACGAAATCGCTGGGTTAGGTAAGATTGAAGAAGGCTCCGCGGATGCTTTCCGTTTCGAGCTGCAGGGAATGGTGGATGGGCGAGAAGTCGTTGTTTTGGAACACGTTACGCGATTGCGGCCCGATACCGCACCGCAATGGGCACAAGGCGAGTCAGGCCAAGGCTATTACGTGTACATCACTGGCGACCCGAACATTAAATGTCATGTCGCGTGCACAGGGCCTGACGGCGATCACCACTCAGGCGGCATCCTTGCCACCGGCACTCGGTTGGTGAATTCGATATCTGCCGTATGCGACGCCACTGCCGGCGTGATCTCAGCTCTCGACCTACCGTTGCTCTCTGGGCGTGGGCTCCTTCGATGACCCGGTACTACCAGGGCGACAGTTTTTCAAATTTTAGAGTCCTACGATTGGTCAATCGAAATAACTAATTTAACGGAAAAACTTTCGAATTTTTATCAATCCTCGCCGATACATAATGGCCAAATTATAATATCTGCTATGGCACTTACTATAACTTTTTTGCGGATAACTTAGGATGTGACTAACCCCGGAGTTATGCGCCCTTTCGATTTTCCATTGGCCTTTACATTAACAAAAGACGAGTAAAACACGAGTATTTTATTACATGCTCGGGACATTAGAATATATAAGCGTAAAGTCAGAAAAATGGCTGGGTAATTATTAAAAATGTACTTTTATAAACAATTATAATAGTCGTTTTTTATTATTTAGGAAATTTTTTATTTCCCGGTCTTTTCTGTCGGTTTATCAACTAAGAGTTGCTAAAATTTACAGTCAAGCGAAACAATAGACACGAGAGTGTTGACGGATTAATAATTTATGTATTGATAATTTTTCGTTGAAAGGATGTTTTATCGATTAACTATAAAATTAAAAATATTTTTATAACCAACTAATATTAACATGGAGATATTTTATGAAAATTACATTAATTGGAGCTACGGGCATGGCTGGTAGCGGCATTCTAGAAGAGCTGCTACAGCGTGGCCACACCGTCAGAGCTTTAGTACGTGATTTGGGAAGACTTAAGCCTCGTTTAAATTTAGAGGTTTTTTTGGGTGATGCCTACGATTCAAGTTCTGTTTCTGAGGCAGCGAAAGGTAGTGATATTGTAATTTCTGCCTTTGGTCCTGGCTGGACCTCTCCTGACCTCTACGATCTTTTTGTTCGCGGAAGTCTTGCAATCGAACGGGGTGTGGAAGCTAGTGGCATTAAAAGACTTTTCGTAATTGGTGGGGCAGGTAGTCTTTATGTTTCTCCCGGTGTTCAGTATGTCGATACACCTGAATTTCCTAAGTGTGTCCCCCCTATCGTAATTCCAGGTGTAAAAGGTTGTCGCGACACATTTTCTGAATTACTTAAAAATACCGTATTAGATTGGACTTACCTTAGTCCACCTCCTAAATTCGAAGCTGGTGAGAGGACGGGGAGCTATCGTGTTGGTGGTGATGAGATGCTAATGGATGGTGATGTTCCAGGTGACATTTCTGTCGCGGATCTGGCTATCGCAGTTGTTGACGAGATAGAAAGCCCGAAGCATATTCGTAAGCGATTTACCGTTGCGAAAGAATGTGCATATGCTTGATGAAATATCGATTTCTATACGTATAAAAACATGCTGTCGAGCGCTCAAGCGACTCAGCGTCGATGGCAATAAGACGGGAGTTTATTTGGCTCTGAAACAACTCATGTCAAGCAGTTAGTTCCGAGCATAAAATATAAAATTCATTAGTGCTTTTGAATTCACCAATGTTTATTGGTTCACCATTGCTGGGTAGTCGTCTAAGCTATTATTTTCGTTGTAGTAATGTGATGGCAGCGATGGATAATTCGTACCAATAATCATTTGGTATAAATAGTAACATATTATGATGGATATATTTGTTAATTACCTTATTACTTATTTAAACTATATATGTACTTGTACATCTAGGGGTGATGCCGGTGAATTATAATGTTGATGGTAGATATAAAAATGATGGGAAGCATAAAAATATTATTGAAGCAGCTAGTAAAATATTCCTCCGTAACGGGTTTGAGTCATTTAAAATGGACCAAATAGCTATTCCTTCTAGCGTATCTAAGTAAACAATATACAATAAATTTCGCAGCAAAGAACAATTATTTATCGATATAATTGAGTATAAATGTCTTAGTCTGGACTTTATTGATAACCTCATTGAATTGGATGAACCTGTATCCAAAATTCAGCAAAAATTTGTACAGGGGCCTTCTTCACTACTTATTATTGAAGACACTATCTGTTTATACAGAGCCTGTATCTCTGGCGCAGAACAGCGATCAAAAGTAGCTGAGTTATTCTAGGATGCAGGCCCAAACCGAATAAAACATAAACTCATTAACTATCTTGATCTGCAACAGGAGCTGGACATTATATCGCCACTTCTCGCAGCACAACATTTAATCTCATTAGTTAAAGGAGACCTTACTGAGCGTAAAAGAATGGGGCTTTCTTAGGAACATTTATTAACTAAGATGCCTGTAGTCTTGGATAGCACTCTAACGGTATTTATAAAAGGCTATTCTAAAAATGATACTGAATTATTACCTGTATCGAATATAGTTCCCGTCCTAAAGTCCTTTCCCTGTCATACAGGGCCGCTGTCTTCCCTTCAAGAAGAGGTAACAGCGATCTTCCCATGATCGAAAATACGCTTCGGTTTTGATAGGTGGGTGCTGGATGCTTAATCCCTGTTAGCTCCAACAAGGTTGGCACTATATCCTCCACAGCACTTAAGCCATGATAAATACGACCGTTTAATTTCCAGCCGGGGTAACTAACAATCAATGGCACACGTATGCCACCCTCAAGAGGTTGAGCCTTAAAGCCTCTAAACAGAGCAATACCGGCCTGGGCCCAATCATGGCCATAGGAAAAATAAGAATTAGCACGTCCAAGGTTTTCTAGACGGTTGTCGCAACATTTTCCGATATGCTTTTTAAGCTGAGGCAGTGCATACTCAAGATCATGCCCCTCGGCGCCATTGTCGGACATAAAAATTATTACCGTGTTATTAAGCTCGCCATCTTGCTCTAATGCATCCAACACTCGGCCTAAATGCAAA
>JBLHNW010000010.1:0-21982 GCA_047622205.1 Paraglaciecola sp. | reverse complement strand
CTGTTCACCGCGATAAGAGTGAACCATCTGTATCACCAGATGACCCTAAGACTCTGAATAAAGCAGCGAGTCTGACAATGTAACGATATTTGGCTTTATGCCGAATGGGAACTGAATCGTGAGAGGATGTTCTTCCTGATAACCACAATAGGGTAAGTGCTAGGGTGACCTGGTCAACTGAATTCGGACACCCTAGTTAAGTTCGTTATGCGACCTTTCTTGCCCATGTTTCGTCACGTTCAAATTGATTGGGACTTTGATACCCAGTATATGAATGCATTCTTTGGCTGTTGTACCACATCGTGATGTAATTCATCACATCTTGTTGAGCTGCGTAGCGGGTTTGATAATTACGCCAATGTACGCGCTCTTGTTTTAAACTCCCAAAGAAGCTCTCCGCTACGGGATTATCCCAACAACACCCTTTCTTGCTCATACTCCCAACAAAGCCGTGTAGTCTCAGTAATCGTCTATATTGATGACTCGCGTATTGAACGCCTTGGTCTGAATGTACTATCAAGCCTGCTTTGGGTTTTCGTTGCCACATCGCCATGGTTAATGCATCGCAAACAAGTTGAGCTTTCATTCTTGTTCCCATGCTCCAACCCACGATTTTTCGGGAGTATAAGTCGATGACGATTGCCAAATAAAGCCATCCCTCTGAAGTCCATATATAGGTAATATCCTGCACCCAAGCCAGATGGGTTGTTCAACATCAAAGTTTTGTTCAAGCTCATTATTGTAAATAGGCTTATTGTGTTCACTGTTCGTCGTTGATTTGTATTTTTTCTTATAGCGTACCCAAACATTTGCTTCTTTCATTAATTGAGCTATTTTTCTGCGGCTCACAGGAAAACCTAGTGCATGTAAAGCCTTTTGGATCCGCCTCTGACCATAGGTGTTATCACTGAAATCAGCGATATTCTTTACCCACATCAACATTTCTTAGTGTGTTGTATCAACTGGCGTTTGAGCCTTTCGCTTTTGATAACTATAATAATTATTACTTTTCACACCCAACACGTAACACATCAGTATCACAGGCCAGATCTTCTTATTTTGGGCAATAAACGAATACTTTACTTCGTTTCTTTGGCAAAGAAGACCGTCGCTTTTTTTAATATCTCCCGCTCCATTTCTAGGCGTTTCACTTGAGATTTAAGTTTGCGGATTTCTTCTTGTTCAGGCGTCATTTTGCCATTGCCTCTAAAAGCATGACCATCATCATTTTCAGCTTCTTTGATCCAGTGACCGAGAATTTGGGCACTAACGTCTAAGTTTCTAGCGGCTTCAGCGATACAGTAATTTTGATCTCTAACAAGTGCAATAGCATCTAGTTTGAATTCTTTTGAGTAAGCTTTACGTTTTATCATTTCAATCTCCAGTTAAGCTAATGATGTCTTAACTGGGGTAGTCGGATCAATTAAACCACGTCAGTTGGTGTTGGTGTTATTTTGCGTGTTTCTATCCGCTTAGCAAGGCGTTCTTGACCTACGTTAGACGATTTTTAGCAAAAAAGAAGTGATATTTAAGTCTAGCTGGGGGAGTAGATAGAGCCAAACGCGATGGAAGAAACGCCTAATTTATGATAGCTTGAAGGCACTTGCTAAGGCTCGTAAAGCGAAGCTTTTAAAGAGACCTGCAATTGACTTCAAGTAAAGAAACGATGCTTCCCTCACGCCGCAGGGGACATCAATTATGCCCCAGGGCATGGAATATGAACTCACGGATTGAGTAGCGATAACCTCCTCTTTCCGAAAGTAAAGAACAACCCGTTACACGAGACCTTCGGCTCGTGAACCACGATCGTTAAGCGTTAAAAACATAGTGGGGTGCTACTTGGAAGAGATATTTAATTTATTGCCTAAACTGCTAACGCCATTAATTGCTGTTGTTGCTTTATATATTGCTTATCAGCAGTATCAGACAAATAAATTGCGAGAGAATAGAGAATCAAGGCAAGGGCAATTATCGGTATACAAACGTATTAAGTCGTTCTTAAATTATGTGGATACAACAAGAGAAATTTCGGAATCCGCATACAATGAATTAACGGATGCAATATCTGAGGCTGACTTTTTATTTGATGACGAAACTATTGATTGGATGTCAGATTTACAAAGTTACGCAGATGAATATAGAACTTGTGAGGATCAGTTACTTTCATTAAGAATGCGCCATCATTCACCCACAGCAAACATTGAAAAGTTGCGGGAGCTAGAACCAGCGGCATGTGCTCATATCGAAGGATTGCAAAATAAAATGGTGGACGATCTTCAAAATGCACATTGTGATTTGAAAAAACGATTTATGAAGTACTTAAAAATCTGACGCAATTTAAGTGCATAACAAGGTGCAGCAAGCGAAAAATTTTACTATTTCATTTTTGTGCAGGTGTCGCAGGCTCCAATTTTTGCACAAAAAAAAACACACAAAATGTGCGCCTGAGCTGGGCGTTAGCCCTAATACATTAGTGAGGTCGTAAATTGAGCAGTAATGATTCATTTGAATTACCTCTAAAACCTTCGGGTGAAAAAGGCATTTACAATAAACTTGATTGGGTAAAAGAGGCTGATAGTAAGCTGACTAGTGCCCGACTTCTTCGTGGGTGTGCTAGTGATAAGAAAAAAGAGCTCGAACACTTAAGAATACTGAAAAAAGAACAAGGTATGCGGCCCACATCTAAAGAAGTGTTTGATATTTTAGACGTCAGAGATTCAGCAAATAAATCAAGCATCCTTCTGCTTGGGTATTCCATTGAGTTACTACTAAAAGCAGGAATTGTATCGTTACTAATATACGCACCTAAATACTTACTTGAGAAAAAAGTACGCAGTTATAGTCACGCTCTGTGTGAAATCGCGATAGATTTACATGTAGAGTTAACCGAGGAAGAAGATAACCTTCTTCAATTATTGAGTAGCTATATAGTTCGTGAAACGCGCTATCCTGTCACTGCGAAGTCTGTTCAGGATTACTGTAATCAAGTAAATTCTATTGCAGCACTTGTTTCTAGCGATGACCAGTTTTCGTTGGGAGTTGACTTATATAATAAGATTCGAAATCTCATAACCGAAATTGATGGAACTCCAGACAACATGAAAATATATTGTCGCTTAGAAATGGAAGCTGATGGCTTTGTAACATTTCGAATTGGTGGACCATTACCTCCTGTATTTATTATCAAGTATTGTTCAACTCAAATTGAACGTCATATTGATAACCTTGATACAATAAAAGAACTTTTAAAAGACAAGAATATATCAAACAAGAGTATACATTCTCACTTGATGGAAAAGTCCTGGGATACTGCTGTATTTTATAGGGTGTCCAAGAAAAAAGGGCTATCAAGGCATTTAAACGGAACTAAAACAGTTGTTTAAGTTTCGTGCATCAACATTATAACCAACGATTTTAGTCCGCTTAATGCGGCGTTGGTATGAGGTATAAAGAGGTTGAAAAATTGAAACTCTACAAATACATGAGCCCAACAGTCGGTCATAAATTTCTATCGGAACCATACCTCCGCCTAACACCTAGGTCATGCTTAAACGATCCATTCGAAGTAATGCCATCAAAAACAACAAGATTAAGGCTAAGAGAGCTATCAAAAAATCATGGGAATACTGAAGAATCGAGTGAAAGATTTTCAGTAGAGTTAAATGGATTTCTAGACTTACATGGAGTCATATCTCTAAGCGAGACATATGATAACCTACTTATGTGGGCTCATTATGCAGGAGAGCACAAGGGAATAGTTGTTGAGTTTGAAATAGATGAAAGTGAACCATTATCAACTTTTCTCTTAAGTGATGTTCCACCTAGCTCAGATTCTTTCTTCGATAGAGTAAAATACCGAAAGTCGAGATCTTTCCCTCATGAGTTTGATGAAAATCATATCAGTGTGGTTGGTAAGCACTATTACCTGACTAAGTCTGATGAGTGGATCTATGAAAAGGAACATAGGTATATCCTCCCATTTACTGCCGCCAATAAAGTAATAGTCGATACAAGAAATGAGGCTGGCAGAGAAGATTTGAAGTATCTGGGGATTGAGTATGAATGTGGCGAGTTCGTAGACATATCAATATACTTCGAATCGGCAGTTGACTTCGGGAAGTGGAGTGAAGTTTGGAAAAGAAGTCATAGCAATGGTTTTATTTTTCTCGTTCGTATAGATGATCGTAGTATCTCACAACTTTATATAGGTGCTAATGCTAACAATGATGAATTCAATGACCTATTGGAAAATGTTTATGATGGCTCTCCATACATCTCATACAGGGATATTTTTGATGGCAGCTACCACGGTGTTTACAAAGCAAAAGTAAATCCTGATAGGTTTGAGTTAGACTTTGCGCTTTGGGGAAGTGAAAGTGCTAACAAGTCAATGCAGCCGTTCGCTGACGCTCCGGCTGATTGAAGCGTTACCACATATCCGATTGCCATACTTTCTCTAATGACAATTATAACTCCAAGAGCTTTAACTCTAAAGTGTTTCTGTCCAAAAATTGGTTAGGGTTGCTTGACTAACTTTTGCCCCATTTAAGCTTTCAACAGATTAACCCCTCATTTTACCAAAGCATCATTTGACTTAATTTTTGTAATGCCAGTAGTCTGTCTAAATTATTGAATTAACATCAGAGAAAAGGGAATAGGTAAAAATGGCACAAGATGAGAAACAGCTCAGTAATCCTTTTTCGACAGGTAGTGGGGGGGCAAGGTTTGAAGCTAATATTCAGGCCACATTTGTCACCTTGATGCTAAGTGGTGGCTACGCACCTTGCTTACCCGCATGGCCTATTGTCGAGATTAAATTACAAGGTGCAGTTTCAGGATATGGTACGGATGACCTTATTGTGTTTGTTGAGAATCCAGCAAATAACGAACGGCGTCGATTACTCGGGCAAGTTAAAAATTCTATTACGATCACCGCTAAAAGTCCGCTTTTTGCCGAGGTTGTTCAGGCTGCATGGAATGACTTCAACGCCACAGATGTCTTTACTAAAGGAAAAGATATTATCGCGTTGATCACTGGGCCGATTAATGCAACGGACACTGATGGAGTAAATGGCCTATTGGAACAGGCTCGCCACACTCGTGATGCTGACGAATTTTTCACTCAAGTTGCCCGTGCTAATTTCTGCTCGGATACAGTTAGAGCTAAGCTTGAAGCTTTTAAAGTACAGTTAAAGGCCGCCAATAGGGGGCGTGATGTTAACAACACAGACTTATATGAATTTCTGCAACATTTTCACCTGCTTGGCTATGATCTAGCCAAAAAGGGAAGTGTTGTTTCGTCTCTATTACAGTCGCACATTTCCCAGTTTAATAAAGATATTCCAGATAAAATTTGGTACCAAATCCTCAGCGAAGTGCAAGATTTCAATCAGTACGCTGGAACAATCACAGCTGAAACGCTATCTGAGAATTTGGTCGGTCATTTTAGAGAGCCTGAGATTACCCATATCCCGAAGGGCTTAACCAAGGAAGAAGCTGTTGATGAAGCTGAAGTAGCCGTTGAACCTATAGTTACTGATTGGAATCAACATGCCTCAGCTTCAAAATTGGCTTTAGCAATGCTACTTGGTAGCTGGAATGAGTCTAATGAGGCTGATCTTGAAGTGGTCAGTCAGATGGTTGGTGAGGAATACAGTGACTGGATAGCTGACCTGAGAGAAACATTACAGGTTCACGATACTCCCTTAACCTACAAAAATGGTCTTTGGAAATTCAAGGAGCACTTGCGATTATGGCAAGAATTAGCTGGCAGGCTTTTCGATGACCACTTGGATACTATAAAAGCTATTGCATTAGAAGTCCTTTGTGTCAATGATCCGTCGTTTGATTTACCAGGCGATGAGCGGCATGCGGCTGCCATTCACGGTAAGGTGCTTCCACACTCTGGAAATTTACGTGAGGGGTTGGCAGAAACATTAGCACTTGTTGGTAGTCACCATGCCTCATTAGTAAATTGCAGCCTAGGTAAGGCTGACTGTATCGCGGCACTATCGATCCGTGAACTTTTTGATAATAGTGACTGGCTGCGGTGGGGGAGCCTCAACAGCTTGCTTCCTACTCTATCTGAAGCACATCCTAGTGAATTCCTTTCTGCTGTAGAGAACGCTATAGCCGTCTCGCCCTCTCCGCTTGATACGCTATTTGAACAAGAAAACACAGGCGTTTTCGGTAGAAATTATATAACTGGTCTGTTATGGGCACTTGAAGGCATTGCTTGGGATGAAGTGCATCTAAGCCGATCAGCGGTTGTTTTGGCGGAAATAGCGTCACATGATCCAGGAGGAAATTGGGCAAATAGACCGGGAAATTCCTTAACGGATATTTTTCTACCATGGATGCCGCATACACTAGCTTCAATTGAGAAGCGACAGGTCGCTTTGAGAACAATATGTGCCGAACAGCCGGAAGTTGCATGGAAGCTACTTGAAAGCTTATTGCCTAGCAAACACTCCACAACTTCAGGAACCCACAAGCCTGTTTGGAGAAATGTTTTTCCTGAAGATTGGGAAAAAGGAGTTACAAACGTTGAGTATTGGGAACAGTCTCGATTCTGTGCAGAGCTTTTGGTCGAACAAGCTGAGTTCGATATTGCAAAACTCGCATCACTGGCGGGAAACTATGACCGCCTACCATCTCCAGCTTCGGAAGCATTGATAGACAAGTTATCATCGGAATACTGTTTAAGCTTGCTGGAACAGGAACGGCTGCCAATCTGGAGCAGGTTGTGTAAGTTAATTGCGCATCATCGTCGTTTCCCTGAGGCGGAATGGTCACTTGGGGATAAACTTCTTTTACCACTGGAGGAGATTGCTAATAAGTTGGCACCAAACACTCCAAGCCTATTACACAGGAGATTGTTCTCTGACTCAGATTACAACCTCTATGAAGGTAATGGTGATTTGCAGGAAAAGCAGGGAAAACTATTCCAAAAGCGTAAAGTTGCAATAGACGACATTTTAACCGAAGGCGGAATTGATAAACTGCTAGAGTTTGCATCACAGGTCAAGAATTCACATCTAGTAGGGACGGTGCTTGCAGATTTTGACAGGCCAGATTTTGATACAAAGTTGTTGCCTGATTTGCTTGATATGACAGAGCAGAAGAGCTGGTCGCTAGCCGCATCATATGTATGGCGTCGCAGATATATGGGCGATTGGCAATGGTTTGATGATATAGACAAGTCAGAGTGGGAACCAAAACAAATCTCCAACCTGCTCTGCGCTTTGCCCTTTGATAAAAATGCATGGGAAAGAGCTCCACTATTACTTGGTGAGAATGAGTGCGAGTACTGGAGAAATACAGGCGCAGACACTTACCAGACTGAAGATGATACTGAACATGCATTTGTAAAGCTTCTTGAACATGAACGACCAAGAGCTGTAATTGATGGGCTATCGAGAAATATTTTTGATAACAAGGGTATAAACCCTGAAATTGCTTGTGAAGCACTACTAGCGCTTGTGCGGTCAGAAGAACAGGCAGGCGGAGTCGATAGTTACCATATCACGCAAATTATTAAGTACCTTCAAGATAATTCCGACACTGACGAAGATAAACTCTTTCATGTTGAATGGGCGTATGTTTCGCTGTTGGACGAACATAGTGAAGGTTCGCCAGTAACTTTGGAAAACAGATTAACGTCTTCCCCTAATTTCTTCTGTGAGTTGATTCAGCTCATATATCGAGCGAAGGGCGTTGAAGCTGACGCAACAGAGTCAACCGAACATAGCCGTAGTATTGCCACTAACGCATATCGTCTACTTTCTACATGGAGTAAAGTTCCTGGTACTCAACCTAATGGAGAGTTCTGTCCAAAAGCATTCTCAGAATGGCTAACGCCAATGGAAGATATCGTAAAAGCATCAGGGCATTACGATGTAGCGCTTATTCAGCTTGGTGATGTACTCGTCCACTCTCCTGCCGGGACAGATGGTTTATGGATACATCCGATGATAGCAAATGCAATGAATAGCCGAGAGCGATCTAGTCTCAGAGATGGGTATCGGACAGGAGTTTTCAATTCTCGAGGAGTTCACGCCATTGACCCAGAAGCTAAGCCGGAAAGAGCGTTGGCCGACAAATATCTGCGGCGAGCCAATGATGTTGAGAATGCTGGATATCAACGGTTAGCTTTAACATTGAGGGAAGTTGCTGATAGTTACGATAGGGAGGCTGAACGTATCATCTCACGTGGTGCTCCATATTTAGCCCAATGATAATTGGGCGCTGTGCTTAGTAAGTTTTAGCGCTTCACTTTTTTAAAATTCGGTAAGTGAGGCGTTAACTCAGAAACATTACTCTCTATTTAACATATATCTGTTAATCAGCTTTTTGCTAAATTTGCAAGCCCATTAATACATTTGGGCCTATGTATGTTTCCGACAAATTTATGCCCCATTGCAAGTCAGCGGCAACCTTTCCTCGAATTTAGTATTGTCCGCTTCGCAATACTTTTTCTCACCAACCGAAAGACAAAATACTCTGTTAAGCGATAACTTTTAAGTTAGCTATTACCAGTGGTTTTATACAGTATTATTAGATTTCCTACGAATATCCTTAAAATTATTCCTAATCAGTTCTCGGTTTGCTATTGAGTGAAAATAAAAAACAGAGTAAATTCAATTGACTAAATAGTATGCTTGCTCGGTTTGCAGGAGATACGAGGCAAGTTAGCTCGCTATTCTCGTTTTGCCAGCGGCTGTTTTGAGCGTGTTCGTTAAAAACGTCCACAAATTAATTACTTATTGATACACGCGTTGACTGGTCTAACCTGATAAACGCGCAAGGCGTGTATACAAATGTTAGATTTTAAGGATGATTATGCCTGAAGTTCCCGTAAATATTTTAATTCCGGCAGGAGTAATAATTGCTTCTGCAATAGCTGGAGTTTTTTCGTTTATAACTCTTATTTTGTCTAAAGAGCAGAAAGTTTCTGAGTTTCGTCAAAAATGGATTGAAACATTAAGAGACGATATTTCGGATTTTCTTGGAAACATCGTTGTCTTCGTTGATATGAAGCAAAGAGATCATTCTGCTAGGGTTATCAATGCTAATTTAGTATTTACTGCTAGTGAAATTAAAGATTGCCAAGCAGCAGTATCCTCTTCTTTAACTAAAATATTTTTAAAGTTGAACCCTGATGATAAAAATCAAAATATCAAAGCACTAATTAGGCATCTAGATGAAATTAAATCATACACTCAAAGTGCAAAATGGGATGAAATTAATGAAAAAATTGATTTAGTACGCGAAGACTCGCAAAAGTTATTAAAGCATGAATGGGATAGGGTTAAAAAGGGAGAACCCGCTTTTGTGTGGGCAAAGCGTTTTGCATTAAGTATATTCTTGGTTGCATTCAGTTTAGGCGGTTATATAGTCTGGAGTTTTATTTAAAAACTAACAAGTCATTAAAGCAGGACAAAAAACAGTTGGTTTTTGCTCCTGCGTCGCTTATTTTAACCAACTGTTTTTTGCCTCTAAATGAGGCGTTAGCCAATACTTTCCCTAATGGCAAAAGTCATTCCCAGAGCTTTAGCACTAGCTCATTTCTGTCCAAAAGTGAGCTAGAAAGTGCTAGTGTCTTATGTGATACATGCTGGCATGTTTACCCCTAAAGCATATTGCAGGATGCATTAAACCTCTTACTCAACTTCAGCTTGTGCAGCTATTACAATTCATTGTGCAAGCTCTTTTATGTGCACGACTCGTTAGCAGTTCACCAAATGCCCTTAATACGAGCACACCAAAATGCGGTTTCGTGTGCTGAGCTTTGATTCGATTACACGAAAACGCGATTTCATGTGCTGAAGGAGGATATGTGCACACGAAAATACGATTTTATGTGCATTGGTCGTGATACACAGGATTATGTCACTTGATTAGAGGAGAACCACTACAGTTTTTTCTGGTGTTCCAATCACATCTATTCTTACCGTAATCAGTACTGATGATTTTGAGATTAAGCTCAAGTTTATTTCTGTTCTGAAGTTCTGCTGACATATTCAAATTGTATGAGCTTGCCTTGCTTGCTAGCACTTTATAGATGGAATATCTTGCCAGCATGATGTGTATTGTGGCGTTAGCATTTCTCTGCGCATACTCCACTTTTGCGATATGCCTTGAGCGGCAATGAACATCGAATCTGTACCGTATTTAGCATTGATATCATCAAGTATATTCATCATGTCCGGACTCCTTCTTACTTCAAAAAAGTCTTGTTGCCGATGAGTCTCGCAGGTCAAATTAATCAAACCTATACCGATTTTATAATAACGGATATTAGGACTAAATCTTGCTACGGCAGTCTTGGTTGCGGCTTCAATGAGTTCACATGTGTCGTTAGTCGGGTATGCAAAGTGATGAATGAATTTGAATCCGCCAGGACGTTCATCGAAAGGGGAGTTGGTCGCGAATACCATCATACTTTGGCATAGAGAGCCTTGGGCTCTCGCTTTGGCCCCTGCAATAGATGCATGCTTGCTGAGTGCTTGACACAATGAACTGATATCAGTGATACGGTTACCGACACTCCGCGTTGAGAATATTTGTTTTTTATCGGTACGGGCTTCATCCCAACCTTTACAAATCTCTCCATTAAGCTCTCGCACCGTGCGCTCAAGTTCAATGCTGAATTGTTTCTTGGCTATCCCTGTCTTCATGCACGATAAAGCATAAGCGGAATTGATATTCATCTCTGAAAGCCGTTTCGAAATTTGACGCCCGACACCCCAGACATCGCTAGTACTCATGCTTTTTAGAATAGTGGTGCGCTGCTCAATGGCGTCGATAGCACACACACCGTGATAGCCTTCAATTTTCTTCGCTGCATGATTGGCGACTTTGGCTAAAGTGAGTGTTTCACCAATGCCCACGCAAACAGGGAGCCTTGTTTCTTTCCATACGGCACGTCTAATTTTGGCTGCATGAGCAGTTAGGCAAGGTATAGCGGGGTAACAGTTCTTAAATAACAGAAACGATTCATCAATCGAATAGATGTGTTGCTCCGGCGCAAATCGGCCTATGACTTCCATCATTGCAGATGAAAGTGAGCCGTACAGTTCATAATTTGAAGACAGCGCGATAACCCCTTTTTGCTCGCATTGCTTTCTAACTTCGAAGTAGGGCTTAAATTTCTTAATGCCTGCCTCTTTAGCCAGTCTATTTGCCGCCACAATACATCCGTCATTGTTACTTAACACAATGATGGGACGGTTACGCCATTCAGGCCTAAATACCTGCTCAGCACTGCAATAGAAAGAGTTAGCATCGACGAGGGCATACATGATTTAAGCCTTCTCTAGAACCGGACTTTTTCTGTGGCAACGGATAGAGCGTATAACAACACCTTCAACACTGAATGTATCGTGCTCATGGATGGTTGTGCTCATTTGGGATTCGTTTGCAGATAATAACTGTCGATTTACGGTATCAATGATTTTGCACACAAATGCGCCATTGTAATTGGCAACGATAACATCTAGGTTTCTGACAGTGACGTGCCTATCTACAATAAGAATATCGCCATCAAAAATACCAATCCCTTGCATGGAATCACCATTTGCCTGGCCAATAAAGGTTGCACTGGGGTGCTCAATGAGTAGCTCATCAAGGCTTAAGGGAAGTTGCCTGTAATCAGTTGCAGGAGACTCGAAGCCTGTAATGCCTGCACTTGCTGAAATAGGAATAATGTTCATGTTTTAAATTATACACTGTATATTTGTACAGTGTATAATTCTTATTGATTTTTATGGGAAGCCACAGGTGCTAAATCACATTCTGTCCAATGACATATTAGTTATGATGGAACACTTTCAGCGGCGTGTTATATCTTTGATTTAATTCTTTTCCACGCTTCTTCCAGTGCACAATCCGAATGAGAATATGGGGAGCCAAAGTTTTCAATCTCAATCCAACTCTCGTGTTGTTCAGGGTGAACATAGCCAACAAAATCGTCTAAAAGTAGGGTTGAGCAAACCGTGGCACGAGGTATTAAAGATAAATCCTTGTAAGTCCCAGACCAATTTATGTATTCAATCTCAGAAAACCATTTTGGAGCTGTACCTTCATTTACGAGTAGATCGGCAATAGAACGAAATTTGATTTCAGAAATAGTTGTGAATATAACTATACGTTGAAAAGCATTTTGAGCGGATGTCAAAAAGTCGAATAATCCTGGCCTCGGGAGTTGGCTCATTGCATTAGAGATGAGTGTTCCTTCAAGATCTAGAGCGAGTACGTGATACATTTGATACTCCAATTATTCCTGTAAACCATCGATTTATTTGGCCACTTCCCAGTCATATCTAACAGGAGTGCAGAATTTGCTGTATTCTTGTTAGAAGAAAAAGACAAAATTATTCTGTTTTTTTGTGCACAATTTCCTCTGGAAAGTACTCACTAAACTCATCTTAATAAATATATGCCTAACGGTGCGGTCAGTCGAACATTGCTGACACGCAGTTCCGGAAATTCAGGGCTTCCTAGTCAGCAATTAAGGCGTATAGAGATACGTAGGTGTACTCTCTGTTAGCCTTGCATAACGCCACTTATCATATTCAGCCCTGTTGTGTATCTGTTATCAGACAATTTCAGGAATATTGGAGACGTCGAGTAATTGGCGTAACCCATCAAGACCTGATGTATCGAATATGAGCTCCAAGTAATTAAAATAGACTTCAACGTCGTATTTATCGTTATATTCTTCGTGATTGATTGATTTCATATGGGCCAAAACACCGTTATTAGGGTTTAATCGGTGTTCTGCATTCATAATCATATACATAGCGCCACCTCGAACTAACAGCGTGTGTTCTTTAGCAGGGCTTACTTGCTCTTTAGACATGTTTGTCTCCTCAGTTGACATTAAGTCCCGAATTCGGGGACATTCATATTCGTCCCTATAATAGGGACGAATATGAATAAGTCAATTAACAATACTCAATATGAGTCATTAGTCAGCTGGTTGAAAAGTGCTCGTTTAGAGCAAGGGTTAACTGTGCGTGACGTCGGTATACTGCTAGATGAACCGTTTCAATTCGTTACAAAAATTGAGACATGTCAACGAAAGCTTAATGTATATGAATTCATTCAGTACTGTGAAGCACTCAAAATTGATCCAAAAGAGGGGATAGATCTGTTGATGTATAAATCAGATTTTGATACTCGGTTTCATAAATAACATTGTAGTTGTTTGGCATGTAAAAGTTTGCCTGGTTCCATTTACCCATTATCACTTTCTACGAAAACAAACCTATATCTAACTCAGCTTAATGTGCAATAGAAAAAGTTTTCCAAATAACTATAGGTAAAAGGCTTCTAAGAGCGTGGTTTAGTCGCAAAGTGATACTTAACAGGCTTTCGGTATGATAATTTTCAGGGACTTTTAATAAGTCTTTGATTATTATAGAGTCATAATTGTATTTTTTCAGTTAAACGACTATAGTGGCTTGATTGAAAACCAAAAATATGGACATTTTATTTTATGAAAAATCTTATAATTATATTGACCATTACTCTATTAGCAGCATGTGCATCGACTAAGATTAATTATGCTCAAGAAGCATCAAAAATTGAGTTAGGGATGACTAAACAAGAGGTTATATCGTTACTTGGAACGCCTAAAAAAACTTCATTAAGAAAGCGGAATGATTCAGTAGTTGAAGAAATGTCTTATTGGTCAGAAAAATCTATTGGATTTAGCACTTTTGATAATGAAATGATGGCAGACGATAGAGTTATGGTCGTTGTTGTTGATGGAAAGGTAACCGAATATGGCGACCTTATCATGAATATGAATCGTGCCATGGAAAAAGCAATGGATAACAATCTTGAAATGATGAAAGCAATGCCTCCGGCAGAAGTCAAAGTTACAGTAGAATCAAACTAACGAAACTATCCCATTACTTAGATTTTTCGAGCTTATTTGATTCAGTTAATCATTGTGCCAGGATCTCTTACTGACACAATGAATTATATCCAAATTGCTTCGTTAACTTTTTTACTCCCAATGCGTGCTTACAAGATCAATCATGTCGGCAGACAATAAGATTGTCACTTTTATCGGTATAAACGCGAGTTGGTAGAGTGATACTGACTCAGTTATGCCCCGTTGTGTGTTATCTCCAGTAATTTGTACTATGCAGCACTGACCTCTTTGTAATACTTTTTCTCATCAGTCGGAAAGGTATGGCTTCCGTCTAGCGAGAACCTTTTAGTTAATCAATGCTTGTACTTTTATACAGTAGTATCGGTTTTGTGCGGTTGATCTCTAAATTTTGCACAATCAGTTCACGGTTTGCTATTGAGTGAAAAGAGAAAAAGCGTAAATTCAGTAAGATGTAAGTGTGCGTTCATGAAAAGTTCAGATAACCAGAAAGGAAAGTGTGCGACTCACTTTTCTCCCTAGGTGTATTGGATACAATCTTAAGCGTAAATGTTTAATAAGCTGTTATTAATAAACTTTTCAGACTTTTTACTGTGCACGCTTTCTCAACATGGCTTGGCAAAACGCGCACGCCGTATATTAAAATGTTAAGTGTAAAAGGAAGTCAGCATTTGAGTACAAGAAGAGGGCGTGCAGACGATTTCAAGTCGTTTGGTGAAAATTCGAAAACCATATTCAATAACTTCTGGAACAAGCTTCCTGATGATGAAGTACTTCGTACAGAGAATACGTTCAATATATGTCCGAAGGGAGCAATGGGAGGGCTTGATGAAACATTGATCGAAATCTTCTTCGGCTTCAAATACCATAGTTGGCAAAAGAAAGTAGGTGAAAATTTTAGCGTAACAGATGAAGCTAAAATGATTTATGGTGCGAGGTTAGAGTACAGACTAACTGACAAGGCACACGTCATATGTATCCTTACGCCTTCCAAAACAGATAATCTAAAGCCATATGAAGATGGCATTGTACTGGAAGTTGTTAAAGAGCCTTCTAAGTTAGAAGCTAAGTCTGAACAACATTGGAAATATTTAGTTGCATATATGCGTGCGACTGATGTTGATGGCTGTCCAAGCCCAGTCGATCATTTAAAAACATTCTGGTTACGTAAAACTAATAGATGCTTCTATGATGGCAAGCTTGCTCCTCGAAAGATTTTTAATCAGCTTGGATCTATGTTTTCCTGGGCTTTTACCGTCGGATTGAGCGGAGCGTTAATTTTTGTCATTACAATTTGGTTGAATGATAGCTCTGAAAATGAAGTGGTGAAGAAATTAAATGGCATCACAGCAGAGTTAAACACAATTAACCTTAACCAAGGGAAACTACTAATTGAATTGGGTACTTTGAAGAAAATAACCAAAAATCAAGACGTATCTATTCAAAAGCAAGATGATGCAAATGAAGCTCTTTCGATGATCAATAGAACAAATGAAGATCGCTTAACACGTGGAGTTTCTTCTGAACAGCTTAAGCTGGAGCTTCAAAAAATTAGAAATACGCTGCTAACTGTAAATGAAAGTACCGCCGAGGCATTTGAAAATATTGCTGTGATACTAAAAGAGAAACAAGCAGAATCCTCTGAAAACTGAAACAACACTTAACAAGAAAATCCAGGTGACGCCTGCGGCGCACCTGATTTAGAAGTTATATGCCTAAAGGAATATTGAGTGAATAGTCAGCCATGGGTGAAAATATATGACGATGAAGCTTGGGATGACTCAATTGTAGGAAACCGAGAAGGTTTATTCGCTTTAAAGCAAGCAATCGATGACGCATTAGAAAATGAATGCGTTGAAGTTGCTGACCGTTTTAAAAGTGACTTTGGTGTGGTTGCATTCACTGACCAAGATTGGGAGCAAACCGAGCCAACAGAGGTTAAAGGAACTTGGGGAGTAGTTATCCCTTTTATATTATTCCTTTGGGCTGTGGTACTACCGTTGTTTGCTATTTACAAACTAGCATTTGAGTAAATCGGCATATAACAAATAAGGATAGGCCGCGCGTAGCCGCGTCCTTATCCCGATTGTTGAACAAGCCCGAGTGATACCTTTATAGTGCAAATGATTAATAATGGCTGGCTATGTTTAGTGTTAATACGAAAAATAAAGGACAGGCACAACTTTCTCTGATTATTACCATCCTTAACTAGGCTTTCGTTATGCGATTTTTCACTGCTTAGTTAAGGGTGGCCTTCATGATGGTTTGAGATACTTTTTCTAATCAACACCTGTCAACTTAGACTGAATACTCTAAACGGCTTTTGTCCAGAAGTGCGTTAAAAGATCAACTGTTAGCCTGATAAGCAACTGAGTGTCGCTAATTTCTCTTGAGCGGTCGCTAGCCGTGTATCTAAGCGTAAAATTGAGGTATTAATCACTTTATTTCGTTTATGTCTTAAGACGAGTAGTGGCAGCTGTTGAAAGGTGTGTAAGAATATTTAGGGTTGGAGTACTAGTTGACATCAACTTAGATTTTCAATAGAGTCAATTGCAGTGACCAATTGATATTTTTTGTTTTGTTATGTTTTCGTTACAAGCTGATTTTAAACGGTTTATTTTGATTTTTATATGCGAAGTCAGGGTTCAAATCCCTATCTCTCCGCCACATTAGAAAAGCCCGATATCGAAAGATATCGGGCTTTTTGCTTTGTAAAATAGACCCCGTCGAACCTAGGGTTGCTATTGTTTAAGTTCGCTATCTTGGCACAACATTAAGACGTAGCCTGTTATTTTGTAATGGCCTTTGCTTTGAATAGAGCAACAAAAAAGCCAGTTACATTAGCAACTGGCTTGATTGAGATAGGTGACGACCTAATTGATACGACTAACGTTGATCTTACTGGGTACTATTTTAAAGCACAGGTTCTAAAAACTCCTGATTTTCAATTGGTTCTTCCGCTCTTGACTTACTGCCAATCAATCGCTTTATGTCTTCGATAGTCACGTAAAGACAAGGAATAAGCACCAAAGTAACCACTGTGGCAAACAACACACCAAAAGCGAGTGATACAGCCATTGGAATGACCATCTGCGCCTGCATGCTGGTCTCAGCCATAATAGGCACTAGGCCGATAAATGTTGTTAGTGATGTCAACATAATCGCTCTAAAGCGTCGACAACCCGCCTCTAGTACCGATTTTTTCATCGGGATCCCAGACTCTCTAGACTTGTTGATGTAATCGACCATCACCAAGGAGTCGTTCACCACGACACCTGCGGCGGCGATAATACCAAATACCGAAAGAGCACTCAGATCTAAACCTAACAGCATGTGTCCCAGTACAGAGCCAATTACCCCAAATGGAATAACAGCCATTATCATTATCGGTTGTGCGTATGATTTTAGCGGCACGGCAAGCAAGCTGTAGATCACTAGCATCGAGATGAGGAAATCTCTTAACTGGGTATCGGCACTATCAAGTTGCTCTTGGATATTGCCAGACACTTCACTTTTAACCCTTGGGTACTTAGTCAATAATTCAGGTAAGAAGTTATCTCTAACATCTTTGGCTAACTTAAACGGTTCAGCCTGGTCTGCATCAACAGAACCCCAAACGTTGATGGTACGATTACCATTTTCACGTCGAATGCTGTTAACACCGTCGGTGACAAGAATCGCAGCCACTTCAGACAAGGGGATTTCAGCACCCTGTGGTGTTTTGATATTGACATCAGACACCTGAGCAATTGAATTTCGCTGCTCTTCAGGATAGCGAAGCATCACTTTTATCTCTTCACCATTACGTAAAATCCTTTGGGCTTCTAGACCATAAAAGCTGTTTCCTACCTGGCCTGCGATATCTGCCAGTGTTAAACCTAAGCTATGTGCCAGTGGCTTAAGTTCGAACTGTATCTCTTTCGCACTCGATTGACGGCTATCGTTGACATCGCCTACACCTTTTAAGGTATTAAGCTTCGCTTTTAGCTCTTTAGCCGCGGCGACTAATTGTGCGTCGTCTTTACCTTCGAGTCGGAAGCTAATATCACCATCATCACGTCCACCACCAAAGAGGTTATCTTGAATGGTGAATGATTTCATACCAGGGATCTTTGGCATGTTTTGACGCCAAAGTTCGGCAACTGCAAAGGTATCCATAGGGCGAAGTTCAGGGTCAACCAACTTAGTCATTACCTGCGCTGAAGTTCGACCTCGCAACTCAACCTGCATGTCGGAGATCATTTTCTGGCCGTATTGTGCTTCAAGATCAACATCAACCTCCCGCAGTGCACGTTCAATCTGCAATGCCGCGGTTAACGTCGATTTTTCTGAAGCATCAATATTCATCTCGAAGGTAATGCGTGGAAAGTCATGAGGGATTTTCGGCTGACCAATAAATCTGACCAAACCGCCTGCATATAACCCGGCACAGATTAAAATCATACTGATAAATATCATAATCACCGTGTAGCGATATTTAACGGCAAGTTCTAGAGAGGGACGGTAATACTGGCTGATCAGTTTTTTCAGGCCGGTATCGACCTTTTTCTGCAGGTAATTCACAATATTACGCAGCCAATCTAATGGATTTTTAGAACCAGGTTGCACTACTTTCGGTTGCTTCATGCGTGCCAAATGGGCTGGCAGGATGAGTTTAGATTCAACTAGCGAGAATATTAAGCAAAGAATAACCACAAAACCAATCGCCTTACCAAAGGCAGAGGAGGGGCCATCATCCAGTGTTATCGGTAAAAACGCCGCTATCGTGGTCAAGACTCCGAAGGTCGCAGGCATTGCAACCCGCTTAACACCCCGAATGACATTGTCGATGTGCTGGCCTTTCTCTTCGCATTCGGCATGGGCACTTTCGCCCATCACAATGGCATCGTCGACCACAATACCGAGCACTAAGATGAAAGCAAACAAACTAATGACGTTGATGGTGACATCGATCATTGCTGTTGGCATGAAGAGTAACGTACCAAGGAAGCAAACTGGTAAGCCCATCATCACCCAAAATGCCAGTCTTACCCGTAAGAACAAAGCCAGTAGGATAAAGACCAAAATAGCGCCACTTTTCATGCTGTCTAACATCAAGTTAAGACGGCCTTCCAAGTAGTAGGTCATATCAACCCAGGGCTCTAGCGTCACGCCATTGGGCAGCTCTTTTTGCTTATCCGTAATGTAGCCTTTTACCACATCAGCAACGTCGGTTAAGCTTTGGTCATTGGCGGCACCAACAAAGAAGGTGACCGAGTTTTTACCATTAAACTTTGAATATTGAATGCCTTCTTCAAAGCCATCAATAACAGTCGCAACATCACCAAGCAGTAGGGTAGTGCCATCTTGTAACGTGAGTAGCGGTAAACTTTCAAACTCATAGCCGACGTAAGCCTGATTTTGTACTCGCAGATTGATATAACCATTTTCAGCGCGTATTTGCCCTGCTGACATGTTGCGCGAGTAACCCCGTACTGCCGCAGCCACATCATTAAAGCTTAAGCCAAACTCCCTTAAGCGATCTTTACTGACTTCAATGGCAATTTCATAGCCTAAGCCACCGTAAAAATCGGTGATACTCACTAAAGGAAGTTGCAGTAATTCGTCGTGTATTTTCTCACCAAGATCTTTAAGCTGACGTTGGTTTAAATCTCCATAGAGGCTGATGTACATCACTTCTTGGCGAAGTTTAATACGCTCTACTTTCGGGCGTTCCATATCATCAGGAAAGCTAGAGATAGAATCAATTTCTGATTTAACCTCTTCGAGTACCACTTGAGGATCATAAGAGTCTTCGACTCTAAAATAACCAGAAGAGACGTTACGATTTGAATAGGTAATCACGCGTTTAAGACCTTGAACGCTCTCGAGCGCTTCTTCGATCTTAATCGTTATTCCTTCTTCAACTTCTTGCGGGGCTGCGCCAGGATATACAGCGTTGAATTCTAGCCAGTTTATTTCAACAGCGGGGAAAAACTGCTTGCGTATCGTGTTTGCCGTTAGCAAACCGCCTACAATAATGATGATCATTAATAAGTTTGCAGCAACACTGTTGCGGGCAAACCAAGCGATTACGCCTTTATGGGTATCTATCATGGTTATTCCTTCTCACCCATCGCTATTTGCGTTGGTTTAGGGGCGAGATCTTCACCATCAAGCACTTTATCTTTGGGAAGGGCGAGTTGCATACCTTCTATTGGATAATCAAGCGCCGAAGTAATCACGTTCATCCCAAGGTCGAGTCCGTCAGTGATAATCACCTTAGAACCTATTTGACGCACGATAGTCACATCTTTGTACCTAAGTACGCCCTTATCATCTATAACAGCCACTTGGTTATTAATAACTAAGTGACGGGCGACTTCAGTGACCTGTCCCGCGTGTAAGCCTTCGATGGTCGCAGTTACATAGGTGCCATAGCGCAGTTCGTTCAGATTACTTTTCAGTCCATAAGGATCTGAAACCTCTGCAACCAGGTAGGTCATGCGGCTGCGACTATCAATAACGCCTTCACTGCGGACGATAGTGGCTTTCCACTCCTGAGGCTTGCCGGCGAAATCACCTTTTAAGATAACTTCTGCGTTCTTACCTTTATTGTTTAAAAATTGAATCTCTTTATCGGCAATTGGCAGACGTATTTCGGCATCCGCAGTGCTTAACACTTTCCCTAGTTGGGTGCCCATACTGACATAAGAGCCCAGTCCAATTTTGCGTGATTCAATTAGAGAGTCATAAGGCGCTTTAATGATGGTGCGTTCAACATTACGTTTTGCCCGTTTAAGGCCTGCTTCAGAAGAGTTTAGTTTGGCTATTTCCTGTGCAAGTTGTGGTTTACGCAAACTCAGCTCAGTAGGAACTCCGTCTTTAATACGTTTCCATTCCGCTTCGGCAACCTTACCAAAAGCTTTCTCTTGCACTAAAGTCGCTCGTGCCGATGCCATGCTAGCTTGTGCATCAATGAGTGCAGCGTCATAATCGCTTGGATCAATCTTTGCTAATACGTCGCCTTTTTTGACGAAACCACCGCGGACAAACTTGTCTGACAAATAAACAATTTCACCATTTACTTGCGAAACCAATTCAGTTTCATATTTTGCTGCAACAACACCGTAAGAATTGACTGAAAAGTCCATCGGCTTGATTTCAACTGCTTGCACCGACACTAAAGGGGTCGTATCAAGCTCCGGTTTCTCTTCAGGGGGCTTTTTCAATGCCGATATTCCAATAAATCCAGCGACACCTAATGCAATCACTACCACGGGTAGAATTATTTGTTTTTTCGTAGCCACAAACACGTCCTCTTGTTGAAGCAGTTCCAACACATACTGCAATTGAACCTTGATCCTGATGCTTGTACGGCCAAGGTCAGCGCAATCGAATAATTATTTTGAACGTATGTTAATAGATATAAGTGATTGTAACAGTGTGATTGTGTAAACGTGTGTTTCGGAAGGGGACTGTATTGTTCTATTTGTGGTGCACTGAGTGGGTTGTCATTTAAACTTAGACAAGGAGTGTATCGGTAAATTAATCAACAATTACAAGAGTATATTGTGTTTTGAAATGTAGAGGATATGTCTAAACTTAGTTTTTAATGGTCTTTTTTTGCTATATTTAGGGATATTCTGAATGGTTAAAAATGTAACAAACTGAACCTCCGTAGAGGCTGGTAATGGTTAACGCGATAGAGATAAGCAAAAGATGTTTCAATTGTACAAACAAAGAATCTGTCGGCGAAGGACATTGCATCCTTCACCAATAACATCTTTTACAAAAATAGGAATAGAGTACAAAATTAAAAATGCTTTCACTAAATCGGTGAGTTTATGGGATTAACCACAGCACTTTTTAAACTTGTTGCCACTACCACATGGGCAAGGTTCATTTCGATTAGGTTGTTTTTCAACGCGCGTCGTTTCAGGTCGATTAAGAATACCCATTAAATCGATAACGTTTTCTTCAATAGTCGCGTCAATGGTCACGTTTCCAAGAAGCTGGTTATCAGACAGTAAGAGGTTTACCTCTTTAAGGCGCTCTTCACTTTGAACCGTTAAAACAAGAGGGTTTACGTCGGTACCA
>JBLHNW010000009.1:0-22027 GCA_047622205.1 Paraglaciecola sp. | reverse complement strand
AGAGGAGAATCGATGCGAAAACTGGCGCAATCCGATCACTTGAGTTAAAAATAAGGGGAGAGAAAAAAAGTGAAAAATGGTGATCGGTTAAAACCGGAATGGGTGATCGGAATCAGCGGAATACGCACTCAGCTCGCAGAGGTTTACAACAGCTTATTGAACGGAGCCGCTTAACTCGATCTATATGGGATTTGTTTATTTCGCATAAAACATTTTTAACGTGCTTTACGAGAGATATTCCATTCAATAAGTTTACAGCAACAGTCTTTCTAAATTTAAACTTAACTTACTCCTTAAGTCACTGTTTTTCAATATTAAAAATAAAATCACCCAGAATTTTATTACAACACACTGTCAAGTAACCGACATCATTAATGACTCTTTCAAAATGCCAAATTCATATCGTTATAACTAGTCATATCGAGTGCGATCATGCAGGAGTAATGGAATTACGGACATTTTAATTTATGAAGTGCGGCAGGATAACCCGAATACCCTTGCGTTTAACTGCAAGGTTGAGCACCAACTTAGTTTGATGGTGTCATTTACTATATAAAGGAAAGGCGTCGGCAGCGCGACAACCATTCTTATTCGTCTTAAAATTAAGACTTCACACAATTTATAATGATTTTGTCTATCGGAATTAAGCGCCCTTCCGGATCTTCTACGTTACTAAATTTTCAGCCATATAATCATCGTAAAATTTAACACATCCGCTAGTATTGTCTGCAGGTGAAATGATTGTTTGATTAATTTGTGTTATTAACTTTGTTCTATCAGGGTCGCTATATACTTCAAAACTTATTTCATACTTTACATTTAGTGGCGTCTTCGCACTATCTATCCTTATTCGTTAGGCATTATTTACGGTTTGTGTAACTTGCCCATCTTTATGTAAATAATGGCAGTTATGATCTACAATATCCTCGATTACAGCACGAGCTGTATTAGGCGACTCAACAATACCTTCTATAGGGGGACTCTCAGAGTAACTAACATCAACTTCTATCGAATTTAATTGCACTAGGCCCAAACCATCAATATTTAGGTGTAAGTGCGAACACTCAACTACATTATGACCATCATTCACAGCGCGACTATTTATGATTGAATTAATAGTTGCCAATTGTTGATGACTTTCATTAACTAACGGGTGTTCACCTGAATATGTGTATTTATTATTATAACTTTCCAAATTATTACGTCGTAATGCCGCTTTAACACTATCCTTGTTAAAATTGAAAGTTATGTTATCAAAGTTTGTCTGCATAGGCAGAATTTTATAGCGTACTGATGTTATTAAATTATTAACTAAAACTAAGCGAATATTATTATGTTCAGCAAGCTGTTTAGCACCTTTTTGAAATGATGTCGTAGTTGCTATTATTCCATTTGCATTGCCAATATCCCTTAAACTTTCGGTGAAAGCAGCAACATGTAATTTCTTTACAGCAGACTTATAATTTTTGCATTCAACACATGTTTTATAAGTAACACCAGCAAGCTTAAACTCCCAATAAATATCTATTTGATGAGTTGCCCCACTTTTTCCAGTTATAGTGACATCATGTTCCACTTTAACGTTCTCTACACCATCAAATTCAAGCATGCCTTGATGTATTTGACCTACTAACAATTCGTACTCTGTATTTACATTTGCCAATTTTAAAATCCCCCAAAATGCATAACGTTCGGCACATTAGCCGGAAGTCGGTTTTTTAGCAGTTTGTCGTTCGCCATCAGACAGGTGATCGGAATCACCGAAATATGCACTTGAGCATCCGATATGCTCGAACTTATCAAATATTTTCACTATCAAATTTGCAATAATCTACGACAAACTAATAAAATTTCTTACCGATATCATTCAGACCCGCACTTCCCAGATCGCCCCTGCGGTGCTTTTTTCAGACCGCTTTAGTGATAATCTGCGGATCGGATGTTGATGATATAATCTTGCTCTTGTGCAGACATTGTCTTATTAATTTTTCGGTGCTAATACATCAGATATTTTATATTGAATGACACCAAAATCATCAGTGTTTACCCCCTGAATTAGTACATTCCTTATGATAAAACCCTTACGAAATTTTGCAGCATTAACGTAGATTGTTTGCAAAACATCTGTATTTTTTGAATCGTGTTTATTAACAATTTCAAATATATATTTATTATCGTTATACCCTCCATATCTCAACGCCCAACTATCAATATTCTTTAATGGAACAGTAAAAAAAGTACCGTTTCGATTTAGCTTCCATCTTCGGCCTGTTTTCAGACCCTCAACTTGAACCAAAGGGTGAGTTGTTGCTAATTTTTCATTTGCATCTAAGATTACACCTATTGTTCCGTCGTAATAGCTAGGGGTTGTATAGACAATCAAGTCACCAGAAATTCCATCATTGTATTTATATGCTCCACTCCAGATAGAACTATGAGGAAATTTTCTTCCCGTAGGAGGAATAATGGTAACGACTTCTTCACTTGATGGAACAAACCGATTCATAACAAATAGTTCATCGCCAGTACTTGCAGACAAATGTTCTTGATGTTTTGAGTCTATTGACGAGAAATAATCACTTTTAACAATTGTTCGCTCAATGGGTGTTTCTAACTTTGTTGTGTGTGATACACACCCTTGCACAATAAGGCTAATAAATAGAATTGAAAAAATGCGAGACATAATAAAGAATCCTTAATCAAAAATGACATCTAACTATTGAACATTTACCTATTGCCTAAAGCATGATGAGATAAATGCTCAGTTGGGCTGAGCCGCTTAACGCGATCTACATGGGATTTGTTTATTTCGCATAAAACAATTTGAGCGTGTTTTACTGAGATATATGCCATTAAACAGGTTTACAACACCAATAATCTTTCTAAATCGAAACTTAAGTTACTCCTTAACACCCTGTTTTTCAATATTAAACGAGTATTCTTGGTGCTTCATTTCAACACTTACTCAAATAGTAGGCATCATCACGGTCTGTTCGAAATGCAAAGTACATACAGTTAGAGTTAATCATACCTAGTGCATTATTAACCGCCGTAACAACACTATTACTCAGTCCTGCACCACTAGTTTGATTGCAACAGAACTGCTCGCAGTTGGTCATGGTAGTAAAACACCCGGCTCATATCCTTTGGATACCAGGAGGTATTTTCAAGTAACACAAGGGTGGTATCAGACTCTGGGTATGGCACTATAAGTAAAGGGTTTAGTCACTGGTGTAAATACACCAATTCTTATGGATCATCCTGTAGCATCTGTTACCCAAAAGGCTACAACTGGTTCAGGACTATAACTTTTTCACAGAAATGCCAAAGCCAAGCGCCTATACCCTTGCTGCAAACATGAAATAAAGTGCGTTAGTCGGGATAACACTAACGACCTAGTAGAAAGGCGAACAGAATAAGGTGCCAGCTCGCGACACCTTATTCTTATTCGTTAGTAATTTACGTCAAAATCACTGAAATCATGGTTTAATTCCCAACATTCTAATTGCTCACCATCATCGTCAACCACTAATTTTTTGTACGAAAAACCATTTTTGTGGACAACATTTAACGAAGCTTTGTTATCTGAAGAAATCAGAGCAACAAGAATACTCACTAAATCTGAGTTAAATGCTATTTGACTGAGTTGTTTAACTGCGGAAGTTGCAATCCCTAAACCTTGAGCGTCAGGAGATACATTGTAACCAATTTCAATTCTGTTTTTACAGGGTGATCCTTTGAATCCACAACAACCAATAATTTGAGTCTCTTTTTGAATAAAATACGGAAGTGACCAGACTGGATCTACTGAATAATGAAAAAGATCCATTGAGCGCCTTAAAACATGTATTGGCGGGATAGCACCCTCATTAAATTTGAGATTATAGGGTTGAACACCAGATTTAATAAACTTTTCAAGCTGGGTTTCATTTAACTGTATGAGATTCATATTTTCCTTTGCCTAACTATTAAGCATTTATCTAATGTTTAGCACATGATGAATTAAGCGGCTCCGTTGAACAGGGCCGCTTAACTCGATCCGATCCCACTAGTTTGATTGCAACAGCACTGCTCGCAGCTGGTCATGGTAATAAAACACCCTGCTCATATCCCTTGGATACCAGGAGGTATTTTCAAGTAACACAAGACTGGTATCGGACTCCGGGTAATAAGCCAACGTTGAAATATAGCCCAGAACATAACCGCTATGACTCCATTCTGTTGGCGCTGGATCTTGAGATAACTGCAGCGCAAAACCATAACCCAGATCGCCCCAACGGTGTTTTCTGCTGGCCGCTTTGGTGATCATCTGCTGATGGGACGTGGATGATATGATCTTGCTCTTGTGCAGGCATTGATTCCATTGCACCAGATCATAAGCTGTCGAGATGATCCCGCCACTGGGGATGGCACTATAAGGAAACGGTTTAGTCACATGAGTAAGCTGACCAATCTGCTTTTCATGGTAGCCTGCGATAACCGAAGTTGGTTGCTGACTGCCTTTGGCAACTGCGATTGAATTGGCCATGTCACAGCGACTGAACAACGCGTTTGCCAGCGTTGAATACGATTGTTCTGACGTTACCGCAACCAATTGACCCAGCAGGTTATAGCCCAGATTCGAATAGGCAAAGGACACGCCAGGTTCTGTTTTAAGGGGTTTATCAATAGCCACAATCCCAGATGTATGATTAAGCAGATGCCTTACCGTGACAGTTGCCCCCCACTCTGCTGACAGTTGCGTCAGGTATTTATCAATAGGTGCATCCAGATCAATACGTCCCAGATCCACCTCTCGAAGCACCAGTGCCGCGGTGATCTGTTTGCTTAAAGAACCGATGATAAATTGCGTGTCGTTAGTAAATTCGCTGCCATTAACAGAGCTAGCTTGGTGGCTAAAAATAACCTCCGACCCCTTGGCAATAATCGCAACCCCGCTAAAATCTCTTGGGCTTTGGCTATTCTCCGATGAGAAAACATCGTTAAACGCCGTCGGTTCTGCCGCAGATACAAACATAGGCAGGACTATCGACAAACAACAAACTACTTTTTTAAGATCCATGATACCTACAGAACGTGATTTGGAATGAAGCCGCTATCACAGCGACAAAATATAGGGGGAGGAAACCGAGTGACTTACTAAGAGCTACTTAACAAGAGTGACTTACTAAGAATTTCTGACTAGCACCCGCTCTATCATGCCTGATGGATCGGTTTGTGAAACAGTCCAATCAGCTCGACTTGGATGAGTTGCGACTACCAGCTTGTTTGCACCACGCTTACTTGCGTAAAGCCTCGACAGCTTCGGCATAGCTAACCCGCTTGGCAAAAACGAGAAACTCCGGCTTGCGATCATAACTCACTCGCACTACCGATTTCTGCGTTTTGAGCATGACATGAATTCTGCGTTTGTATTGCATGTCACTCACGGCATCGAGTTCAAGTGTCTTAATAATTTCGTTGAGCACTACCTCTGGATCCACCTCTTTACCCACTTTAACCATTAAGCCATCTTTCATGACGGATTCAACTGTGCCCCATGGGCAGGCTATTGGATTATCGCTACAATCGGCTACCAGATCTTTTTCATAAACATAAACAGTGCGAAGATGTGTTGGAAGGTAAACTTTATAAGATACTTCGAGTGTTTTCGGATCTAAAACAGCCCGACGGGCAAGACCGCAAACCATAAATAACTGTTTTAGCCATAGCGGCTGTTCAGGATGACAATCAAAAAAATACACCTTGCTGTTACAGCTATATTTAACGGGGGTCGACGCCTCGTCGATTTGAATTAAATGACGAGAATTTAGCTGCGAACGTTTAATCATCTCTTTTCCTCGCGTGATACCCCGTCCTTTAGGTCGGGGAGGGATAGCGATTGTCGCGAAGCGACAACCTCACCATATTAAATTTGCTATTTACAAGATCGAACCTACTCTTGTGAGTATGAAAGAAAGAGCTTATAAATATCGAATCTACCCAACGTCTGAACAAGTAACATTACTTGCGCAGACCTTTGGCTGTGTGCGTGTTGTTTATAACTCTATTCTTCGTTGGCGTACCGATGCTTACTACAATGAGAAAACCAAGATTAACTATAACGCTGCCTCAAGCTATCTAACTGAATTCAAGAGAAGTCCTGAATTAAGTTGGTTAAATGACGTTTCGTGTGTTCCTTTACAACAATCTCTGCGCCATCAACAAACTGCTT
Organism: Paraglaciecola sp.; assembly: GCA_047622205.1. Lineage (GTDB taxonomy): Bacteria > Pseudomonadota > Gammaproteobacteria > Enterobacterales > Alteromonadaceae > Paraglaciecola. Next base: position 15,813 of record JBLHNW010000009.1, on the reverse strand, counting down.
TTAAACACTTCTTTTAAGGTCGAGCGAAGTACCCAACATTCAAAAAGAAACGCTCTAAACAATCCGCTGAATTCACTAAATCAGCGTTTAAATATGTTGATGGTAAGCTGTATATAGCTAAGTCCAAACAGCCACTTAATGTGCGTTGGAGTCGTGAACTGCCAAGCGAACCAACTACGATCACAATTAGCAAAGACAGTGCTGGTCGCTACTTTGTTTCTTGTCTATGTCGCTTCGAACCAAAACTACTGCCGATTAGTAAAAACACAGTCGGTATTGATTTAGGTTTGACTGACCTTGTTATTACCTCCAACGGTTTCAAGTCTGGTAATCCCCGACACACCAAGCGTTACGCTAATGAATTAGCTAAGGCTCAACGTGTGCTGTCGAAGAAGAAGAAAAGTTCTTCTAACTTCAACAAAGCCAGAAAGAAAATCGCTCGCATTCAGGCCAAGATTACTGATTGCCGCCGCGACTTCACCCACAAACTGACTACACAACTGATAAACAAAAACCAAGTGATTAGCTGTGAGAGTCTTAGCGTAAAGAACATGATCAAGAATCGTAAACTGGCTAAAGCAATCAGCGATGCCAACTGGGGCGAGTTTGTTCGCCAACTTATCTACAAAGCTGAATGGTACGGTCGAACCGTTGTTCAGATTGATAAATGGTATCCAAGTTCTAAGCGATGTAATTGCTGTGGTCACGTTGTCGATTCCTTACCGTTACATATAAGACATTGGAGCTGCCCAGCTTGTGAAAGCAAGTTAGACCGCGATATCAATGCCGCAATTAATATTAAAGGCGCTGGGCAAGCGCTGTTAGCTTGTGGAGTCTAGGTAAGACCTGATCAGCTTTAACGCTAATTAGGCTCCAGACTGTGAAACAAGAATCCCCTTCCTTTAGGTGGGGGAGTCGTCAAGTAGTCCTTCTTATATATTATTCATCGCGGTGTTTTTAAAATAGGCAACGCGTGATCATCTGTAACCGAGCATACACTAAAGCGAGCCAGCGCACGATTTGCATACGTAAAAGTATGATATAGCTCACCTGACAGGGACTTACACCGGAAATATGCAGCAACTGGTTGACATGCAATGCCACTTGAGTGCTTCGATTATTGTCGTTCCACACCATTCACAAATTAGATGCCCTTATACACAATGCCGCTGTTCAGCAAGCCAAAGCAATGTCTAAATCACGCGAGTTTTCGCATATACCATTGTATCGTCCCGCTTACCCTCCAGTTGGTAACCGCAACGTTCTGCCACTGAACGGCTATTCTGGTTTGTTGCTGCAGCAGTAATTTCAATACGGTTTGCACTACATTTATTAAATGCATAACGTTCAAGTAACGCTACGGCTTCAGACATATAACCTTTCCCCGTTTCAGAGGTTCTTAGCCAATAACCAATCTCAAAAAACGGAACAGATTTATCCCTGATAATCAAACCGACTGCCCCAAGTAAGTGATCATCTGCTTTGCGTATTATTGAATAACGAAGTTCACAGGTAAAATTTTCAAAATTATTAATGGCCTCTTGGGTATTTGATATGGACTCAGATTCAGTTAGAGCATGATCAACCCAAGGAAGAAACTGACGCAATTCCTGTTCACTTTCAATGATCGCCTCAAGCATTGAATGCGCACGATCCATTGATGGAGGGACAAGTTTTATTCGAGAATTTTTCACTGATGCTAACCCCTGCCTATGGCAAAATGCTAAATATACGAAAGGCTTGCCAATTGCTGACGAGCCTGATTAATTAAAGCTGACGTTGAAGTTCCAATTGTAATTTTAAGACAGCCACTGCAAAATAAAACAGGCAATAAATGCGGGTGTTCCTGCGATAAATAAAACCAGACCGAGTTGATAGTTTTGACGGTAATGCTCATGTTTTTCTGATTTAAAATCATGCTCAGTAGCCATTGATTGCACTCTCGATGATATTCGGTCATCTATATCATAGGTTTTACTGTGCATTCCCCCCTCCCAAGTTAACTTGGCAAGTATCCAAATGATGATGACAACAAAAAATAAAAAATCAATGAGGTGAGTAGTAGCAAAAAACACCACATAGCGTGACAGTATAAATACAGCCAACGATGCGAATACGTTAGTAAAAAATACAATTTTCAATAATCGGATCATAATATTATCAATTTCCCTGCCGCATAACGGCTGCCCAACACATTTTTACTATGTCGACAAAATATCACACCCAATAATTGTCAAGTGCAGCAAATTGCTAGGTGGCAGCCACTTCTTCTGAATTAACCCCCTTTAAAGCAGACCATTGTTCTTTAGAAAACATATGACGCAATAAAGTCCCCTTACCGTTTTGTTTCCAAGGAGAGCTTTCGTATTTAATATAATCGAACCAAAGAAAGGCCAACCATTTATTTTGGTATGAAACAGATACCAAGGTGTCATCAATATATAACTGATTATTGCTAACGCTAATATTTTTTCGAGCTAAAAGAATATATTGAATGGCGATGATAAGTACTACCAAAATCAATCCTACTAACAGTGTCAGTTTTGAATCAGTAGATGCGGAATTTACCAACACAGCCCAAAAGGATCCATAGATAAACGTGTAAACAGCCGTGCATTTAATACTTGGAGTTATATTCATTTTTCTTAACACCTTACCAATGTGACCAAACTGTTCACATGCTCCCTGCAGTACCTAACTGTGTACTATACCTCACTGATTGTATTGACTCTTACAGAGTAACTCAATAGTGGTAGGAAGTATTTTAGGTGACAATATGTCGGCATTCACCATGAAAGATAACACTTATGCCGGGGGTGATGAGGATACTAGACGCAATCTTTATTCCCCCATATTCTCGACCATTTTTTTAATTTTCACCGCCTTCTCAAAATGGTCTAGTTTATGGGTCATTATCCACCAGGTTGCCCCTTCCATTAAAAGATCAGGGTTATCATTTTTATTAGCAAAGAAGGCATAAAACGACAGTCCGACATTGTCACCTTTTTTATCGATTTTGTTATTACAAACCTCGATGATTTTCTTTTTTAAAATCGCTTGCATACGGCCCCGTTAACTACACTGGTCTAACTACATAGATCTAACTATATAGGTCTAACGTCATTGGAATATCTTTAATGCCAAATCTTTCTCGGATTCCACCGATTGGCGTAAATCCGAATTTAAGGTAGACATTCTGAGCATTTGGCGCTGAGTTAACAGTAAACCTTCCCTCATTGTCATTGGCTAAACATTCATCCCTGGCAAGTTCCCACAAAGCTCTTGATAAGCCGAGTCCTTGCTGCGGGTCTGCGACAAACAAGTGATACAAATGTGAGTTGTCTTTCATTCCTACTACGCCAACCACAACACCATCGTCCTCAGCTACATGGTATTGATAACCTGAATCAAAATACGTTTTTATTGAATCAGGCTGCATAGAAGTCAATATTATCTCGCCGCCTTCACTGGTGCAGCTAGGCAAAATGTATTTCTTGACCAGCTCAGTGAGCAACTTACTGATTGCATCAATATCGTCTGGTTCTGCTTTTCTGAAGATCATCAAATTCCCTTATGCTTAAACGGTTAAGTCTTTATTAAGATTTAACTTACACATTAAGGTGTTGTTTTTCAATATATATGGGAATTAGATTAAATGGCTGATAGGGATGATGAGTTCGGAGTTTAGGCTTGTCTGATATACAGTACTGGTTACCACTGTCATAACAGACTTGCTGGTATTGCTGGCTATTCCTCAAATCGACTGAAATGCATCAACAGATCAGCATCGACATCTTGCGACAACGAGGATCACAGCTGAATAACTAAATCAAACTTTGTTAACAAAGTCTGATGCGCTTACCCTCATCATTGAACTAACATAAAACAACGCTATTTCGTAAAATGAAGAAATACAATATAGCGTTTTAAATGCAGAATACTAACGTTTAATCATACTCTTTCAAGGTGTGATAACCGGCCCAAATGCGGCTTGCTGTCGTTATCCAGCATAAGGTAGCAAAACTATAAGCGATGTAAGAAAAATACTGTGGGAATAAGCACAGCAAAATAAAACAAAATATCGTTTCTGTTCCTTCCGTTAATCCCCCTATGTAGTAAAGCGATTTTTTTTTATAAACCGGGTTTTCAATGTTTTGTTTACTCGCCATGATAGCAAAGGCTAAAAAGCTAGAACCAGTGCCGATAAACGCGAAAATCAAAAATGCGCCTGCGACTTCATTTGCACCCGGTTCAGCGATAACAAAACCAAACGGCACCAGCGAATAAAATAAAAAATCCAAGGTAATATCTAAGAAACCACCGCTGTCGGTTATACCTTGGATCCTCGCTACAGCGCCATCTACGGCGTCAAGCACTCGGTTCAACAGTATGAATCCCAACGCGATGTTATATTCTTGTAATGCCAAAGCGGGAAAACTCATTAACCCCAGCATAAAACCAAATAAGGTAACCTGATCGGCTTTTATGCCCGTCTTGTGCACGAGTTTCGCCGTGGTATTGATTGGCAAACGAATAATTTTTATCGCATAACGATCAAGCATTTTGCATTTCCTTGTTCCATGGCCAGTGCAGGCATTTACTGTTATTCGGTACATCCGCAATATCATGCGTCACCATCAGCACCGGAAGCTGCCTACTGGTAGTTTGGGCAAACACCCAGTTTCTAAAATTACCACGCAGTGATTTATCCAGTTTATTAAAAGGTTCATCTAATAACACCACGGCAGGTTCAGCCAGTAACAACCGCATCATGCTGATACGCGCCCGTTGACCACCGGATATTTGCATGGGTGATTTATTTGCAAGTTCAACCAGGTTGAGTTCGGTAAGTGTGTTCAATGCCTGTGCTTTACGCTGCGCCTTTTTAATGTGATTGGGCAATGCAATCGCCAGATTTTCCCAAATATTTAAATGGGGGAATAATAAATCATCTTGAAACAGAATACCGATATTACGTTTTTCTGCAGGTAACTCATTTAATAATTGCTGTTGATAATAACACGTACCTTGGTAGCTAAAATCAGCCGATTTATGCCCAGCAATCGCACTCAACAAACTGGATTTACCGCAGCCACTGGGACCCATTAACGTTAATATTTCACCAGGTGCGACAGTGAATGATATAGGTGCAAACAACGGTTGCCCACCATTATCAAGAATGCTGAGATTATTTACTGATAAGGACATTTTGTGTCGTTTCTCTACTGGTTGATGTCGTTCGTTGCTGTTCGAGTGAGCCTGTTTTACGACTGGCGATAATAGCAATAATATAAAATATGAATGGTGTTATTGATTGCAGTAACGCATAGATGGCGCTGATACGGCGATCTTGTCCACTCGACAGTGTGACAGCTTCAGTTGTTAGTGTCGCTATTCGCCCGGCACCCAGCATTAATGTGGGTAAATATTGCGCTAAACTCACACTGATACCGACAGCCCAGGCGATCCAGATTGCCGGTAACAATAAGGGTCGTTTTATCTGCCACCAAACATTGAAAGGAGACATGCCTAAACTTAATCCGACTTTATCCAAACGTTGATCATAACTGCGCCAAGGACCATCAAGGGCAAGAAATACGTAAGGGAAAACAAAGAAAATATGCGCCCATGTTACCCAAAGATAATAATATTGATGCGCGATATATAATGTCGCTACCTGCATACCAAATAACAGTGATAACTGTGGTGCTAACATGGGAATTGAAATAAGCAATCTGGGTACTTTTACATAGCGCTTATTCAGGTTGGCCTTGATGCTGTGCTCATGTATCACTATTGCAAAAAATAGCGCGATCGTGGCGCTAACTAACGCAATAAGTAGGCTATTGGTGATGATATCTAATAAATAATGCCATTCTTGTTGCCAAAACCGAAGTGACCAACGAGAGGGGAATATATCAGGGAATCGCCAGCGTTGCGCCACCGACCACAACAGTAATAGTGGCAATATCGTTAGTGTGATCAGGTAGGTAATCGTGATGATACCTTTTCCGCCAATAGGTAGCGCAAAGCGTCCGTTTGACTGCCAAGTTCGCCATTTCACCGTAATTAGCCACTCCGTTAGCCGGATCCCGAGTAAGACCACCAAACACAGCAGCAGGAGTAACAAAGCGCCCGCTGAAGCTTTGGGTAATGTTGCAAGATCAGCATCATTCAACCATTGCCAAACCAGCACTGAAAGCGTCGGAGGCTGAGTTGGGCCGATGATCAACGCGACATCAACCACCGAGAGGCTGTAAGCCATCACCGCAAACAGTGAGAAACGGATCTTAGGTAACCATTGCGGCAAGATTATTTTTTGCCATGCCTGCGCATTGTTGTAACCCAGGCTGTGTGCAGTGATAAGCGTGGTGTTTATATTCAGTTGTTTGAGGAGTGAGATACTCATAAACAGTAAAAATGGGATCTCTTTAAGCGTCAGTGCCGCAATAAGGCCGAGTCCATACGGGTCATGTACAAGTTGTAAGTTGATCTGGTCGCCCAGTAACCGGGCGATAAATCCACTGGGGGTAAACAAAAATGCAAAGCCAACAGCGAAAGCAACATGCGGGAGCGCCATGATAGGCGCGAGTAGGCTTTCTATTTGCTTCCACCTGCGGCTATGCCAGCATGACTGTAAAATAACAAAGCAGCATAAGGCTGCAAGTAACGTACTCAGCACGCCGATGAATAACGTCAGCACAATTGATTGCGATAATCCAGGCCAAGCCAACAGCTGCTCAAACCCGGCAATGGATAGCGTATATTGGTCGATTGCCGGAATATAACCAAACGCGGTGAGCAATAATCCAATCAGCCCAGGTAAGAGCGGTAAAAAACTGATAATAACGGTCATTAACACGATTATGTTAAAAGTGAATGAGGCGGCTGACTGTTTTTTCAATGTTGTGCGTATCGCGTTCAATTAGTGCCCGTAGCGTTTTTGCCATTCAGCTTCAAGCGCGGTTTGCCAGCTTGGATGTGGCTCAGGAATCGATTTAAATAACCTGGTTTTTGTCGCTGAACCCGTGATATGGGCAGCGGCTAATACCGTGGGATCACCCCAAATAGCTAAATCACCTTTTCTCGATTGTGCTTCCGGGCTTAACAAGAAGTTAATCGCCACTAGTGCCCCTTCTCTTGCGCTTGCATTCCAAGGTATTGAGAGAAAATGAATGTTTGATAACGCACCGGCTTCCATCGCATAGGCAACCGTGGTTTCGCTGAGCTTGCCACTTTGTTGCGATATTGTCGCTTCGTTAGGATTAAACGAAATGGCAAAATCAAGTTCGCCATCATCTAACAGTTGAATTGTTTCAGCCGCACTGGCAGGGAATTGCTTGCCTTGACGCCAGGCTACAGCATGAAACTTGTCGAGATAATCCCATAACGGTGCCGATATAGTAGTAAACGTCTCGGTATTTACCGGTTTATAGAGTGGCGCGTTGTCGCTGGCCAGCTCTAATAACGCGGCTTTTAAGAAACTGGATCCGTGAAATGACGGTGGCTTGGGATAGCTAAGCTTATTCGGATGTGAGTGAGCATAAGCAAGCAGTTCGTTAAAGCTTGCGGGTGGGGTTGTCACTGCTGCCGTATCGTAAATAAACACCAGTTGGCCGACCCCCCAAGGAGCTTCTAACCCTAAGGTTGGTTCCGAAAAGTCGCTATCCACTGGTAAGGTTTTATCCACATAACGCCAGTTTGGTAATTGCGTGGCGAATGACTCGGTGATCAGATCGTACTGTTTCATTGATTTGAAATTTTCACCGTTAACCCAAACCATATCTACACTGCCGTTACTGTTCTTTTTCGCGGTTTTTTCTGCGGCTAAACGGGTAATGGCCTCCGCTATATCGCCGACTTTAACGTGCTTTAGGTGTACGCCGTATTCACTGTTTAAGCGTTTATCAGCCCAGCGTAAATAGTTATTAATTTCTGGGTTACCACCCCATGCATAAAAATAAACAGTCTGTCCTTTGGCTTTTTGTTCTACGGCTTGCCAATTTAATTCAGCTGCCTGGCTGAAAGCACTGACAAATAATAAGCCGAAGCCAACGAATAATTTACGCATGGTTATCCTTTTCTTAATAACGTTACATTACAATAAAATGTTTATAAATTTGATTACAACGCATCGCCATCATATACCTATACACATTCATAGACACAATTTAGCTGTTGCTGTTGCTGTTGCTGTTGCTCTTTCACATCGGCAGCCAAATTATTGAGCATGCAATGCTAGCATGCTTTCGAAATGTATTTTTAATTTTTCATATCGCATTGCAATTGCTCTAAAATACTTCAATCTGGCAAATGCATTTTCTACCCAATAGCGCCAAGTGCTCCATCTAAATCTGATAGTAGCTTAGGCTGTTTTTTACAGGGGAGCAGCGCTTTACGGTATTGGCGGGTTCGGTATTGGTGCAGTGGGGTAATGAAACCGATAGTTCTTCAACATTAACGTGTAGCTAGACATCATCGGTAAATACTATATGTAAATAGAATCGGTAAATAGTATCGTTGAATATTGATTACCCGTGTTCAATCTTTTGATATTTCATCATGATGACTTCCGTTTTTCAATCCGGTATCACCATGACAAATTACGTGCTAGTTATTCATTTAGCTATTCATTTAGTTATTCATTTAGCTATGCTTGATTAGTGATGTATGGCTAATCCGCCGCTTACAATTGCAGTCACCATATCACTCGCTAGCTTTAAGGCTGCGCTTGAACGCTCCTCACATTTATGATCACTAAAATCGAATGTTTGAGATGAGCTTAAATGAGTGTGTTTAATTAGCTCATTAAACTCACGACTAAAAATAGCAAATTTTTCATTCAAGATGTCATTGTCACTCGAATGTTTTGCGCTAATTACTGAAATAACCTTTTTCATACCACAAGAAAAATCATCACAACAAACCTGGTTTTCTTCATCTGAAAGATTTCTTAACGCGGCTAAAAATAGATTCCGCTCAAATCCCACGTCAAGGTGAGGCATAATGATTTCGGCGTGAACACTGGCGATCAAGTGATTATAAAGACGACTTCTACCACTCTCATGTCTTACACTATAAGAACGGCGTTGAATTTTAGCCATGCCCTTTTTTTTTCGCTTAATTTGCTTAAACACTTAATAACTCCTAGCTCTAACTTGATGTGGTGTTTACTAAACGTGGGTAATTCGATAATTTAGACTTAGTAAGCCGCATTGGGAGGGCTGGAAATGCGCCGCTGAACGCTGCCGCTTAACTCGATCTATATGGGATTTGTTTATTTAGCATAAAACAATCTGAATATGTTTTATTAAGAGATGTTTTATTGAGAGATAGTCGATTAAACAAGCTTACAATACCAACAACCTCTCAAATCGAAAGTTAATTTACTCCTTAAATTATTGTTTATCAATATCAAAACGAGTTTAGTTAGTGTTTAATTTTAACTACCGGTTTGAATATGCTCAGTACATACCGCTAGGGTTGATCATACCGAGTGTTATCATGTTTGGATTCGCTGAGAGCCAGAGGGTACTAGATGAACGCTTTACTCCCCCATATCTTCGACCATTTTTTTAATTTTCACCGCCTTCTCAAAATGGTCTAATTTATGTGTCATTATCCACCAGGTTGCAGCTTCCATTAAAAGTTCGGGGTTATCATTTTTGTTAGCAAAGAAGGCATAAAAAGACAGCCCGACATTGTCCCCTTTTTTATCAATTTTGTTATTACAAACCTCGATAATTTTCTTTTTTAAAATTGCTTGCATACAGCCCTCGTTAACGTTACTGATCGCGCTAACTACATAGCTCTAACCATATAGATCTAACGTCATAGGAATATCTTTGATACCAAATTTTTCACGGATCCCATCAATTGGCTTAAATCCGAATTTAAGATAAACATTCTGCGCATTTAGTGCTGAATTAACAGTGAACATGCCCGTATTGCCGTTAGCTAAACACTCATCTCTGGCAATTTCCCACAGCGTTCTTGATAGCCCGAGTCCTTGCTGCGGATCGGCGATAAACAAGTGATACAGATGTGAATTGTTTTTCATCCCGACTACACCAACAACAGCACCATCGTCTTCAGCTACATGGTATTGATAACCCGAATCAAAATACTTTTTTATAGCATCAGGTGTCATCGAAGCCAATATTAACTCGCCGCCTACACCAGAGCAGCTAGATACAATGTATTTCTTGACCAGCACGATGAGCAACTTACTGATTGCGTCAATATCGTCTTGTTGTGCTTTTCTGAAGATCATCAAATGCCCTTATGCTAAGTTAATTCTTTATTAAGATTTAACTTACACATTAAGGTATTGTTTTTCAATATTTAAATAAATATGGGGATTAGAATAGGCAGCGTTTAGGGATGATGGTTTCGGAATTTGGGCTTGTCTGATATACAGTACTGGTTACCACTGTCATAACAGACTTGCTGGTATTGCTGGCTATTCTTCAAATCGACTGAAATATATCAACAGATCAGCATCAACGTCTTGCGACAATTAGGATCACAGCTGAATGACTGAATCAAACTTTGTTAACAAAGCCTGATGCGCTTCCCCTCATCATTGAACTACTTTAAGAGTAGCGTTAGAGGGCTGGTTTATAAGAGAAATTACCGATAATATAGAATATTCAAGAAGTCATTTTTAGGTTAAATATGCGTATACTAATGCTAGCATTGTTACTGACTCCTAACATAACTTGGGCGTTTAACTATCCGACAGGCATTCCTGATGCGTGGATTTCCCCTGATATTGCTGCACCACCCCCCCCCTCACCTTGGACATCAGAGATCACTAATATGTATTATATTGATGCCTCTGACTCTAATTGCTCTACAAAAGTTACATATGGAACAATCACCGAACCAAGATGTCGTTTTCCTTCTTCATTTCCAGCAGGCTCATATGTAGAAGTACACGGAGGGCCATATGATTATACAAGCACGATATACCTCCGCTCAGAAGGAACTGAATCTGAACCAGTATGGATCATAGGTGCAGAAGATAATCTGGTAAAAATGCATATTGTACTATCTGGAACATATTTATATGTAGATGGATTAAATATTGAAGGTGATAGAGGGATTTCAGCTAGGCCTTATAATGATAGACAAACAGATCATATAATGGTGCGTAATACTGTTATAACTGGTTCCGGCTCTTTTGATATTGGAACAACAGGCATTAATGCAAATGGAAAGTTTGGATTACAATTTGAAGGTTTCGTCGCGTATAACAATACGATATCGTATATGGGTGATTCGGAGGCTGCAGCTGAAAATGATCGGCATGCATTGATAGCAGGTTCTTATATCAACAATGTGTGGCATTTGTATAACACCACCCACCACAATGGTGGAGATGGAGTTCAGTATTCCCATGGAGGAGTTGATGCTCACCACTTCTATTATGGGGGAAATATTAGCCATGATGAAAGAGAAAATTGCGTAGACATTAAGCAAGCAAATGATGTAATTATTAGTGAGAATACTTGCTATAACATAGAGAGTTCATCATCCTCACAAGGAGCTTGTATGGTGGTTCATTATGATCCTAGTAGAATCTGGTTTATTAATAACGATATCTCAGAATGTGCTTACGGAATAAACTCTACAGGATCGAGAGAGCTACATGTTATCGGCAATAACATCCATGGGATCAGAGAAAATCCAGGAGAAACACATGGCGATATCTCAAGCTACCAGTCAGGGGCAGGAGTCATGGTTTACAATTCGGGAAATACATACATTAGTAATAACACGATTACTGATGCAGTTCGAGGTATTGCGTATGAAGCACTTTCTGGATACGAAGCCGATATTACCGGGAATTTAATAGCAAATCTAAGTAATGGTAAATTCACAGGCAACAGTCCATACGCTATTATCTTGAAGGGTGATGATAGTACTGTGGCTAATTCAAAAATTGAAAATAATTTGTTTTATAACCCTACAGGGCTTCATGTGGATGGTACAACATACACAGCTCTAGCAACACTAATATTATCAGGGAAATGTGATGATAACGGAGGTAGTTGTTTAGACGCTAAGCCATCTTTTTCTGAGAATGGTTACAGCCTAACTTTAGATTCTCCTGCAATAGATGCAGGTAGTTTTTCCAGTTCTTATGCTGTTTATCAAACTCTTTACGGCAAGCAGATAACAACAGATATACTTGGTAACCATCGACCATCTAATACAGAATGGGATATAGGCGCATATGAATACGTAGCAGAGGAAAACCCAGCACTTCGTCCAGCCAGCCCTACAGACCTTTCCGTCCAAAGATCAGATCCTTAGTAATTCAAATACTGTAATCCAGCACAATGATATCTTCGAGTACAGGACGAAATAATTTTTTTAACGCATTATGCTCTGGGTGGGGTAAATAATTATCACGTCCCTGTTCATCAGCAAAGGTCATCATAATACAATGCGTGAAGCCTTTATTTATATTTTCAGGGCTGCTCTCCCCACTCAACAGCAGTAACCCCCTCAACCAATGATGTCATTGCTTCAAATGCCGCCCGAAGATCTTCTATTGACTTGGCTGACTAGCTATCCCTCAAATCGAATGAAATGCATCAACAGATCAACATCAACGTCTTTTGAAAGCGTATAGGCGTCACCCACGATATTGGACACTGCCGATTGCCAGAAGTTAAGGGCACCCGAATTTTCGGTAGGCATCAATCCTATACCAACGCCCCGCTAATTAGTGAGCCAAGTGCTGCCGGGCGATTTACTCAGCGAATGGCATGACTGCTTTGGTGGATCTTCATTTAGCAGCTTGTTAGGTGATTTTTACAACTCTTCAAGACAGTTTAATGGTGCCCAGCCTATAATCTCCGGAAAGCACTTTTTAACCCCGTATACCCAACCATTTAAGCTTTCATCGGCTGAAAGAGTTTCTCCGATTTTTAGATTATGCTCAGTCGCATTGTAATCCTTTAAGGAAGTAACTTTACTGCCTTCTATTTTCAAAATCTGCTTAGGAACCCAACCTTCTTTGTCAGCACCTTTGCAAAATATCCAATTCGGCCAATCCCCATTTGGGTTAGATTCTTCTATAAATTGCAGTTCTTCACCAACTTCAAGTTTGATCGGATACTTTGGAGCATCGCTATATTCTTTTACTACCCTGTACTTCATAAGTCTCCCGAAGAATTCATATCTAACGCCATTGGAATATCTTTAATGCAAAATCTTTCTCGGAACCCATCGGTTGGCGTAAATCCGAATTTAAGGTAGACATCCTGCGCATTTAGCGCTGAGTTAACAGTGAACCGTCCTTCATTGCCGTTGGCTAAACATTCATCCCGACTACGCCGACCACAGCACCGCCGCCTTCGGCTACATGGTATTGATATTAGAGAGAAAAATAAAGACTAATCCCCTGTAGCACGCTATTTGTTGCAACAGATGCCAAAATTATTCCCATAACCTTACTTATAACACTCGCACCACTGTTCCCGATATAATGGTGGATCTTACTTGCAGCCAACATGAAGATAAAGGCAATAAGGAGTACGGAAATCATCACACCCGCTGTTTGGACTTGCTCAAAAAGACTGAAGGTTGAATTCTCGGTTAGCAGGACAGCGGCAAGCATTGCCCCTGGGCTTGCAAGTGAAGGCACCGCCAGTGGAAATATTGCGGTTTCACTGCTTTTTTTAGCCATTTTCATTTCTTCGTCGGGTTTGCTATCACCGAATATCATGGTAATCGCAAATATAAACAGTACTATGCCTCCCGCTATTTCAAATGCAGGTAGAGGTATACCAATAGCAACGAGAATCAGTTCTCCGGCAGCAATGAAAAATAGCAGTATAAGGGTTGCGACGCCTGCAGCTTGTAATGCGATCTTGCGTTTCGCTTTTTCATCAAACTGGCTAGTCACAGCAATAAAAACAGGAATAGTTCCCACAGGATCAATAACTGCGAAGAAAAATATAAATACCGATACGTAATCAATCATTGTTGTGATCCTTTAGCATGCATAACTATTAAGCATTTATCTGTTGTCTAAAACATGATGAGATAAATATTGTGTTGAACGGAGCCGCTTAACTCGATCTATATGGAATTGGTTTATTTCGCATAAAGCAACTTGAGGATGGTTTTTGCTTTCTAAATTGAAGTTTAACTCACTACTTAATAAATATTTTTTTAATATTAAAATTAATTTGATTAATGCATTATTTCAGCACTTGATTAATTAGTGGTCATTTTCACTATAGCCTGAGAGTCCCTAAACACATTCCTGACAAATGGGGTGCGAATAATGCCAAAATTAAAGCCGCCCAAATTATAGTTAAAAGCTGGATGCCGGAAATATAGCACCGAATACGTTAAGAGGGATTCAATAGCGAAGTTTTCGCCCTTTTGGCTGGGGGAACTACGAGACGATAGGGCCGTACTGCCAGCGCGATTGTTGTGCTAGCTATCCCTCAAATCGAATGAAATGCATCAACAGGTCAACATCAACGTCTTTTGACAACGTATAGGCGTCACCCACGATATTGGACACTGCCGATTGCCAGAAGTTAAGGGCACCCGAATTTTCGGTTAACACACGAATTTGCCATTTACCCGGAAAAGATTTGACGATGAGTGCTAACGTTTTCTTTCCGACACCTTTACCTTTGAATTTTCGTAGTACAAAGAACTGCGCTATATCGTAAGTCGAGGTGTCTGATGGATATCGACGAATAAGCGCAAAACCAGCCAGTTCTGCTCCCACATAAATAAAATAGGGAATGTGGTCATCGACTTCCCAGTAGGCATCAAAAAAAGATGGGTTATAAGCAAACTTCCCTTCCTCGTTTGGAGCCCATTCCATATACTCTGACATGTCGTAAATGTAATAATAGAAAAGGTTTTCAAGTACATAACGAGATGCTTTCTCTATCTTTTTTAACGAAATTTCCATTTTTCTCTGTCATACCAACGCTCGCATAAGCGGCTAAATAATTGTTGGCTAAACTAGCGAACGCAGCGAACACAGCCAACAGTTATGTGTCCGTTACTTAATGCGCTTGTTTATATAGCAACACTTACACTGCATGAATTTAATTTTTTAACAAAATCAATAATGTCATTTTCACAAGAGGTTGAATCAAAGCCGTTTTTACAGTCCGCGTGAACAAATCCACCATATTCAATACCTAAATATTCAAAAGTATTGATGAAAGAATCCATAAAAGAGTCATCAACCTTTTCGCTTATTGAAGTGGAAACTACATAACCAACTTTGGTTCTTAATTTTCGACCTATATCCGTTAGTTCTTCCACAGACAAAAAATCTGACATCCTGTCAATAAACGTTTTCATTTGAGCACTCATGGCAAACCAATATACAGGTGAGGCAAAAATTATATTGTCATATTCCAACAAGCAATTCATAAGAGGTAAAAAATCATCGTCGATATTTTTATGCTCATAATCAAACGGAGAAATATTCTTTATACCTAAATCAATAACCTCGATATTTAATTCTTCAGTAATTAGGTCAATTAGTTTTCCGGTATTTCCATTTCGCCTAGAGCTACCAATAACGGCAATCGTTTTACTCATGCTGGATCCTTTTTAGCGATAAAACGCCCTGTTAAGTTGCAGATAACGCAATAACAGAGCTAAAGCAATGATTATTAAACAGATTTTAGCTACTGACCTCAATACAAAATGCTTCCTCAACGTGCAAATATTCTATGCCATAAAACAAACTTAAACTAATCTAGATTATCTGGTGTATTCAAATAAGTGCCACACTTTGTACATTTGTAGTCCCCA
>JBLHNW010000008.1:0-23057 GCA_047622205.1 Paraglaciecola sp. | reverse complement strand
AGTTTGGCTCCTTCAATCACCATACGCGCATATCTTGGATCAATGGGTAAACGAGCCAATTGTTTACCTTGAGTACTTAACGTGAGCTGCCCTTGTTGCCTGTCAACTGCACCAAGCTCTTCGAGTAGTTTAAACCCGTCGTTGATGTTTCTTGAATCGGGAGCCTGGACAAAAGGAAAGTCTTCTATTTTCCCCAGCCCCAATGACAACATTTGTAAAATGACAGATGCTAAATTTGTTCGCAGAATTTCAGGATCAGTAAATTCCCCTCGATTTATAAAGTCATCTTCAGAATACAAGCGAATGCATATGCCGTTTGATACCCTTCCACAACGGCCTGCACGCTGATTAGCTGAAGCTTGTGATATCGCCTCTATTGGCAAGCGTTGAACCTTACTACGAACACTGTAACGAGAAATTCGGGCAGTGCCGGGGTCAATTACGTATTTTATACCCGGTACCGTCAAGGATGTTTCAGCTACATTGGTCGCTAACACTATTCGTCTACCCGTATGTGACTGAAATATGCGATTCTGCTCAGCATTAGAAAGTCGAGCATAAAGCGGCATTACTTCAGTATTGCGCAATTTTTGCTTTTCTAATGCATCGGCAGTGTCACGAATTTCTCTTTCGCCACTTAAAAACACCAATATGTCGCCGGGTTTTTCCTTACTAAGTTCATCAACTGCATCGAGGATGGCTTGAGTTTGGTCTACTTCTTTTTCGGGTAAATCATCAAATGCACGATAACGAATATCAACCGGATAGGTTCTACCACTTACTTGAATAATTGGTGCCTTATTGAAGTGCTCTGAGAAACGTTGAGGGTCAATCGTTGCCGAAGTAATAATGAGTTTTAAATCTGGGCGTTTAGGTAGAAGTTGTTTTAGATAACCGAGAATAAAGTCGATATTTAAACTACGTTCATGAGCCTCATCAATTATGATGGTATCGTATTGACTAAGAAATCGGTCCTGCTGAATTTCAGCCAGTAAAATACCGTCTGTCATCAATTTGATGTGAGTATGACGAGAAACCTGATCAGAAAAACGGATCTTAAAACCAACATGATGCCCCAAGGGGGTTTTTAACTCTTCGGCGATTCTGTTGGCAACAGTTCTGGCAGCCAAACGTCTGGGTTGAGTGTGACCAATTAATCCAGCAATACCGCGTCCGAGTTGTAAACAAATCTTGGGAATTTGCGTGGTTTTACCCGACCCGGTCTCTCCTGCAATAATGACAACCTGATTTTGCTTAATTGCTTCAGCTATTTGGTCTTTATTTTCGCTAACCGGCAAATCCGGATAATCAATTGGAGGGCAATTGTCGGCTCTTTGTTGACGTAACAATACTGATAAATCAATATCCCGCTTTAGTGCGACTAAGTAGTCTTGTTGTTTGTTCTTATCCATAGAAGACGCACGACGAATACGCTGACTTAAACGAAATTTGTCGATAAACATGCAGGACGAAATCAATGACTTCAGATCATTAATCCTAATAACTTGTGCGCTATGAACTGTGGATGACAAAAAATCTACTCACGAATAAGAAAAACCGCGTAGATCCTAGAAGAATGGCGAAGTAAAAGCTAGTCCGAGATCAGATGTATCCCGGACATATATACCCATACCACCTCAAAATGCGCGTTTCAGCGGGAGTTTAAAGCTATTTAGGCAAGATGACTTTTTGTAGGTGCCCTAAGTCTAAAAGAAAGGGACTCTAAGTCAAAAATAGTCACCGCCGCATAAATGGCTTTAAAACCCGCCCGAAGGGAGCGTCTGGTGCATTCCACTTCTGCGTTCTCCCCGATCAAAAGTTAGACGACATTTTTTCAATGGGACGCTTTGAATTGAAACACCCCAGTCGCTCTGAATCCGTCGTTTTGAGGTGGTATGGGTATATTTTTATGGATGATGGGTATAACCAGCTTTAAATTGAACGTCAATAGCATTTAGTACTGCCGTTCGGTTAATGCTGCCAAGTAAAAAGCCATCATCATCGACAACAGGATAAAACTTAGGTTTAGCTAGTAACATCTGTTGAGCCAATTCTAGTACTGACATATAGGGCTTAATTGACAATACCTCGGTGCGCATGATGTCTTTCACCAGAGATATCTGTTCATTGTAGTAACTGGATGCGAGCATCTGAGCTAAACAGTCCTGTTCAGACAAAAAACCAATAACCATATTGTTTTCATCTAACACTGGGCCACCTGTTTGATGAACTGTTAATAATCGTTCAACAGCCTCAACCACGGGCATATCAGTGGTAAAAGTGACAGGACTTTTATTCATATAATCACCGACGCTTAAGGATTCCATTTACACTCCTTTATTATTGCAGCTATTAGTAGCAAATTAACGATAGACCTAACCACATAAAATTCCTAGATATTTTTACAATAAATAGTGTTTTTTTTGAACTAAGTTGTTTGTATTAACGCAAAACACACTTTCTGGCTGAGATAAAAGTGTGCCGACATACAATATAGGTGAATCAACTAATCCAAAGTAAAGCCAACTTTTATGGTGACTTGCCAATGTGCAACCTTACCATTTTCTATGTGCCCGCGTGTTTCTGTTACTTCAAACCAGCGAATATTGTGAATCGACTCACTCGCTTTGCTCACAGCATTTTCAACTGCTTGTTCGATACCTTCTGACGCAGAGCCAGTTAATTCAATTAACTTGTAGGTGTGGGATGACATAATTATTCCTTTTTCCCCTTCATTCTAAAAACTGCGTGTTGGTTTGCTACACACATTGACACCCTTGAACTTAGCAGACTAAGTTCAAGGGAGCTCATCCATTTTCCACCGTCATGCAATTCCAATAATTTTGGGTATATAGTTCGACCGATTAGAATTAATAAATTCAGATATCACTATAGACTAAGGGTGCAAATTGTACATGTGAGGAGTGGCTGTAAAAACCTAAAAAGACACGATTAAGTCATTGTGATTATTATCCATATCTGTTCTGATCAACGAATTAAATTTGGAAAGGAGAAATGTGATCAACGCTTCGTTTTTTTGGCACGATTATGAAACTTGGGGAGTCAACCCGCAGAAGGATTTCCCCTGCCAATTTGCCGGTATTCGAACGGATATGGAGCTAAATATTATCGATAAACCGATGATGATATACAGCCAGATTCCTAGCGATTATCTACCCACTCCCCAAGCATGTTTAATAACCGGTATTACTCCTCAATTAAGTTTACAAAAAGGCCTGACAGAATCCGAGTTTATTAAGAAAATCCATCAACAGTTTAGCCAGGCTAATACCTGTGTGGTGGGTTTTAACAATCTACGATTTGATGATGAAGTCACTCGCAACACTTTGTATCGTAATTTCTACGACCCCTACGCCAGAGAGTGGCAAAATGGCAACAGTCGTTGGGACATTATTGATTTACTAAGAGCCTGTTATGCCTTGCGACCTGAAGGTATAAATTGGCCAACAAATGAACAAGGTGTGCCGAATTTCAAACTGCAGAATTTAACCGCTGAAAATGACATCCAACATGAAGGTGCTCATGATGCTATGGCTGATGTATATGCAACGATTGCGGTTGCTAAGTTAATTAAAAAAGCACAACCAAAGCTATTTGACTATTTGCTCAACTTGCGCTCAAAACGCAACGTAGCAGCCTTAATTGACTGTGATAAAATCACGCCATTGGTGCATGTTTCGTCAAAAATTCCTGCCCTGCACGGTTGCTGCACTTGGATAGCACCGATATGTTATCACCCCAGTAACAAAAACGCGGTGATTGTGCTGAATCTGGCAATTGATCCAACACATTTATTGTCCCTCGACAGCGAACAGATACTTAAAAAACTATATTCCCCAAACAGCATGTTGGCTGAGGGCGAACAAAGACTGCCAATAAAGTTAGTGCATATAAATAAATGTCCGGTAGTTGCTCCAGCAAAAACACTAAGCAAAGAAAATGCCCTAAGACTTGGTATCGACCGTAACAGTTGCCTGGAAAATTTGGCCAAAATCCGAGCCAACCATAGTTTAAAAGACAAGCTTATTAAGGTATTTAGCGAAAATTCTGAAAAGTCAGACCTTGACCCTGAACATGCATTATATTCCGGCGGCTTTTTTTCTGATGAAGACAAACATTTGATTGAGAATGTAAGACAGGCAAATGAAAATGCCCTAACTGGCCTCTCTTTACCATTTACTGATCCTCGTTTGAGTACCCTACTTTTTAGGTACAAGGCTAGAAATTTTCCACACACACTTAACGAAAACGAAATTGAACAGTGGCAACATCATCGAAAATTCAGGATGCTGGATGAAAAATCACCTGCGACTATTAGAATGCAGGAATATATGCAACAAATTGAGGATTTAAGTCAGGAATATGGACAAAATCCCGACAAACTAGCCGTTCTACAAGCACTATATGAGTATGTTCAAACCTTATAAAAAAATTTAATACTATTGTTATATTTGCCGATATCATTGATGTTAAACAGCATTTAATCTAATGTTTAGGCATACACAAGTTAATAAAACAGTCACATTCTGGGTGGTATTTATGAGAGGAATAACCTTACAAGTAGATGACAAGGACACGTTTCTAAACTTAACTATCACACCTGATCAAGTTGAAAAGAAGCTCACTGGTGATATTCTGGATAAGCTGATCAAAAAAAGTGAATTTAAACATTTTTTCATTTTCGAACAAAGCATAATTGACGCCATTGACCACTATGCTATTGCGATAAAAAAGAATAGCAATACTATTATCAACGAATGCATAGGCGAACGCCGCCATGCTGAAGTGAAATGTATTATACTCGAAGATGAGCTTTCGGCAGAGATGACCGTAACCTGTGGTTATGCAGGCAAAAGCCCAAATTTACTCTCCTTGCAAAAAAGTGCAGAAAAAGCAGGATTGTTGCGCGGGCTCAGTCAGAAACGTCTTATAAACTTGTATAATAACGTCAAAACTGCGCCCCCGGGAACAATTATCGAAGAAACCATAGCTATTGGTTTACCTCCTCGTAATGGTCGGTCTTCTAAACTGAAACCACTGGTACAGAATGCTCTGGAACGAATTCTTAAGCCTCAAAAAAGCACTCAAGATCGTGTTGACATGCGTAATCTCGGTGATGTTATTTGCGTTAAAGTAGGCACTGAATTATTACGACGCCTGCCTCCCACAAATGGACGAACAGGCTATTCGGTGAAAGGTGCAGTACTAAAACCAATACCTGGTGAATGGTTAAAAATCAGACCGGGCGATGGTACTACTATAAGCGAAGATGACGATAACCTTTTGTTAGCAAGTATCGCAGGCATGCCGAAATTTAAAGACCAGAAAATGTGGGTTGACGATACTTTTATTTGTAAAGGCGTCAATGTAGGATCTGGTAACGTAAACTTTGATGGTGCGGTATTGGTTAACGGTGATGTTACTGAAAAAATGAACATCGTTGCAACTGGTGACGTGACTATTAATGGCTTTGTTGAATCTGCAGCTATAAGCGCAGGTGGTGACATTATTATTACCGAAGGCGCCATGGGTAAGGCAAACGATTCTAATACTGTCTACAGTACAGTGCTTAAGGCTAAAGGCAGTGTTCATATCCAACATGGTCAAGGTATAGATATTAGCTGTAACGGTGATGTTTCAATAGGGCGTCAACTCGCTTACAGCAGAATCACCTGCCGTGGCAAGGTAACGGTAGGCCCAATCGACCAGCCCAATGGAAATATCTTTGCATGCACAATAAAAAGTCAAAATAAAGTCAGTGCCGGTACATTTGGCGCAGTATCAGGTAGCAATTTATCAATAGATTTTAGTGATGGTTTTAATACCTTACTTGAAAGAAAAGACACGCTAGATGAACTTGTCAGGTTGTTAAAGCAAAATTACACTCGCCATAATGACAGAATGGCAATTATTAATTCAAAGTTTATTCCAGAAGAAATGCAACATCGAGTGAATGAAGCCAAAGAGTTATTTCATGATGAAACTCTGTTATTGGAGTTGTTAGAGTCTAAAGCCAGTCAAATGCAAGAGTCAAAAGATAAATATCAACAGGATATTGCCATAATAGCCAATAAACGCGTCTACCCGGGTGTAGTCATAAAACTTAATAATCGAACCTGGCGAGCTCAACGAGAGTACGGCAGATCACAGGTTAGTTTTCACGAGCATCAATGGCACTGCGAACCCGTGATATAAATACATCGCAAACTTTGGATTTGTTGTCGTCGGATTATTCCAAAAATGGATTTTAAAGAGATTTATACTAAGTGATAACCGTCGACCATGGCACGCCAGACACAAGGGCGGTTATTTCTGATTTAGTCCTCACAACGTGGTGTACTTAAGCTATATAGAACCTCCTTGTCTGGGAGGCCCAACCTAAATAAATTTGAATTTTCGGCCAAATGACTGTTTTGAAATATCATGGATATAAGTTTTCGTTTTAGTCTTTTAGTTTTTTAGTTTTTAAGGACGTCATTCTGGCCAAGAGACTAGAAGTGTCCCAGCGCCCTCCTCCGGACTTTTGTACTTCAGCATAAAATTGATCAACAAGTGCCGTTAATGGCAAAGTACTGCCATTTTTACTGGCTTCAGCCAAAGCTATACCCAGATCTTTGCGCATCCAATCTACAGCAAAGCCAAATTCGTATTCATTTTTAAGCATTGTGTGATAACGATTTTCCATTTGCCAAGATTGTGCCGCGCCTTTTGAAATAACATCAATTACTGCAGCACAATCTAAACCCGCATTCTGACCAAAGTGCAGGGCTTCAGCTAACCCTTGCACTGCACCGGCAATGCATATCTGATTCATCATTTTGGCTTTTTGACCACTGCCTATTGGACCTAACAATTTGCTAAACTTTGCATAGGCACTGAGCAACGCTTCTATTTTATCGAAATCGATTTTGTCTCCGCCCACCATGATTGTGAGTTTTCCAGTTTCCGCACCAGCTTGCCCACCTGAAACTGGGGCATCAAGAAAAGTGGCTCTTATACTTTTGCATTCGGCAAACATTTCAGCGGCGACACCTGCAGAAGCCGTAGTGTGATCAACCACAATACTACCGGGGCGCAGAGTTGCTAAGACCCCATTATCGCCAAGCATAACACTGCGTAAGTCTGCATCATTACCTACACATAAAAGGACGATACTGCTATCCATAGCCGCTTCAGCAGGAGTCAGGGCAAGTTTTCCCTTGAAATTATCTATCCATTGCCGCGCTTTAGTTGTTGTCCGATTATATACCGTAACATCGTGACCATCTTCCGATAAATGCCCTGCCATAGGATAGCCCATCACGCCTAAACCAATAAATGCCACTTTTTCTTTCACATTTCCACCTTAAAGACTTGATTGATGATACAAAAATGACACTATACCGGTTGAACTCAGCGCATAGGAATTTTTATGTCAAATAGCATATATCAGTTTGATGTTACGTTAAATAATGGACAACAACAGAGCTTAAAAAACTACGAGGGTAAGGTATTACTAATCGTAAACACTGCCAGTAAATGTGGCTTTACTCCACAGTATGACGGTCTTCAATCATTGTTTGAAAAATATAAAGAGCAAGGTCTGGAGGTATTAGGATTTCCTTGTGACCAATTCGGTCATCAGGAACCTGGCAGTGATGTTGAAATAGAGCAGTTTTGTAGCTTAAACTTTAATGTCGGTTTTCCTCTGGCCAAAAAAATCGACGTAAATGGTTCGAAAGCAGATCCAATATACAAATATTTGACGGAAGCAGCACCGGGCTTACTAGGTAGTAAAAGCATAAAGTGGAATTTCACGAAATTTTTGGTCGACAAAAAAGGCAATGTGACAAAACGCTACGCCTCAACTACTAAGCCAGCCGAAATGATCAGAGATATAGAAAAACTATTAAACGCTTAGCGCAACATACTTAAAGTTCGGGATCTGAAAATTTATCACTTTTCGATTCCCGTCAACTTTTAAGCTGTTTTTGCACAATAATGTGGAAATATTTACCTAACCAAAGGTAGGGTTCTTGTTTACCATAAGTTAGCTCCATTTCTTTAAGCTGCTGATAATGACTCACTTGTTTATTTGGATCTCGCAAGTAATCGTGAAAACAGCGGATCCCCGCTTTATGAATGACCGTCACGGGTAGATTTCCTAATCTGTCTAACACATGACGGGGATCAAGTGCGTTGTTCGGACTTAAACGAACACGATTTTTAACCTGCATGCCCGCTTTTACAAAATCAAAATTACCGTAGAGTAAGTTACCAAAACGTTGAGCATCTTTATTAAAAAAACTTAAGGACAAATGCCCTCCAGGCTTTAATAATTTAACTAAACTATCAATCATCTCTAAAGGTGATTTGAGCCATTCTAATACTGCGTGACAAACAACCAAGTCATAGCTTTGATCATTTTCGACTGACAAAATATCGCCATGCACAAATTCAATTTTATCGCTTTGGACAAACTTCTTCCTAGCCAGTGTTAAAGCATCAGAAGAAATATCACTAATAATTAATTTATGACCCATATCAACCAGAGACTTGCTCATAGTGCCGGTACCACCGCCTGCATCGTACACAGTTAAGGGATTGTCATCCAAACTTAAGACATCAAGCATATGATACATGAGCAAATCGTGACGTAATTTTCCTTTGGTCGTACCATAAATATTCTCTTCAAACTTATTAGCTATCGAATCGAAGCTCTGATCTGGTTTACTATGTTGATTCATATTGTTTTATTGGCTGTGTAGTAATGGATTTATTTGTATTTAAAAAACTAATTGGGGCACTGCTAATGCCTTTGCCAGTCTGTTTTATTCTTATCATACTGTGTTTGTTCGCGATACTTCGGCAACGAAAACATCTTGCCTGGGCATTTTCTTCCGCAAGTATATTGTTATTCCTGGCAATTTCTACTCCATTTCTCCCGGATTACTTATTGACTCAAACAGAGAGGGCGTTTCCTCAATTTGATTTATCTCAAAAAATCAACAAAATTGTTATTTTAGGCTGCGGCCACGTTGAGGATCCAAGGTTGCCAATCACCTCGCAACTGTATCCCTGTTCAACAGTTCGCCTTGACGAAGCAATTAGGATCTACCAGCAGCATAATAATAGTCTGATCATAACTTCTGGCGCCGTTGCCAGGAATAAGGTGAGCAATGCTGAGATGAATAAAAGATTTCTACTTGCCATGGGTATCGAAGAACAGCATATATTGTCTATTGAAAAGTCACGGGATACTGAAGAAGAAGCGTTGAACATTAAAACACATTTGCTCGGTGAAAAATTTGCACTAGTTACGTCAGCCAGTCATATGCAAAGAGCGATGAAATTATTTCAAGATCAGGGTATGGAGCCGATCGCTGCGCCGACTGAGCACTTGGTACGTCATTCAAAATCAAGATCCTGGAGATATATGTTACCCAACTCAATGAATATTTCAAAATTTGAACGTTGGTGGTACGAATTACTGGGCAGATCATGGTTAAGACTAAAAGCATTTGTTACCTAGTAAATAAATTCCAATACCTGGGTAAAAAGGGTTTAGGCTGGATTGGGAATATCAACAAATTGCACAGTAAGCCCCAACTTTTGAGCAATGTGTTCGCCTAGTGCTTTGACTCCATATCTCTCAGTGGCATGGTGCCCAGCCGCATAAAAATGAATATCCATTTCCCGTGCGGTATGAATAGTTTGTTCTGAAACTTCACCTGTAATATAGGCGTCGACCCCCTGTTCAGCTGCCATTTCAATATAATTTTGACCGCCCCCCGTGCACCAGGCAACACTTTGTATAAGCTTTTTGGAAGAGGCTTCATGTAACGGTTTGCGGCCAAGTTTAACTTCGATTGTGCGTCCTAACTGAATGGCATCCAACGGCGTTTCAAAATTACCTCGCATGGCGACACTAGTCGCATTGCCCGCTTCAAGTCCCCCCTCAATTTCTATCCCTAAAAGTTTCGCAAGCTGAGCATTATTCCCTAAGGTAGGATGAATATCTAAGGGCAAATGATACGCATAGAGATTAATATCGTTGCTTAAAAGTGCCTTTAAACGTTGTTTTTTCATGCCTTTGATGCATGGGTCTTCGCCCTTCCAAAAATATCCGTGGTGGACCAAAATCGCGTCAGCCTCAAGTCTAATAGCTTCATCTATTAAATTCTGTGAAGCTGTCACACCAGTCACCACACTCTTTATCTGTTTTTTACCTTCAACCTGCATGCCATTAGGGCAAAAATCTCGAACACGTTCGGGTTGCAATAACTCATTTAAAAACGCAAGAAATTGATCATTATCGATACTCATTATCTGTTCACACTCCGCAACAGCCTAAATATTAACCACTAAGGGCTTAAAATTAGACATTATAATTCAAAAAAGGTATAAAACCTGAGCATATTCTCAGCTAGCATTATCAAAGGCCAAGACCTGACTATGAGTAAACTAGAAAAAGACCAAGTATTAGAACAATTCACCGCAGCCTATACTAAGGCTAACGGCAACGCACCTACAATTGAAGCCAAAAGTGGCTGGTACAGTATTGATGGTGGGAAAAATATACGTTTAGCCCAGGTAGAAGAATTGACTGCAGAGCTTTCCCAACAGAAAGTTGCAGCGAAAGCAGAAGCTAAACCTGCGAAAGACTCCCCTGCAAAAGCTAAGGCGCCTAAAAAGGTAGTTAAAAAAGCCAAGGCAAAATCGAGTTTTTCAGTTAAAGCTATGTGGGCAAACCAAATTCAAGCGAAGAATCCAGGTTCTCAACCACCTAGATAAAATGAATTTAAAATACAATAAAAGCAGCTAATCAGCTGCTTTTTTTTTAAACCTATACTTAGATAATCCCCGTAAACCTTGTATACATTTTCCATGGTTACATTCGCTGGCTCTTAAGATAATGTCAAATGGACACCGGAGCTTTAACTTTCTTAGCACCAGCGACATACCTCCGTGTTTGAGAGCAGTATATTTTCGTTTAGACAAACCGATGCAGATATATACAAATACGCTGGATAATTTGAAGTTTTTAAAAACTCAAGCCGATCTTAATAACTGGCATTTTCATGGCCTATTAAAATGAATAAGTTGGGCACAGCCTACTCTTAGTTCAGACCAAATTAACACATCAATTTCCAATGATACATAAGCTGAAGTCACGATATTATCTATCGGCTTATTTAGTAGAAAGCTGGCCAAGCCATTTAAACCAGGGTTGTGACCAAATAACCAAACATTTTGAACATCCATAGGCAGTGTTTTAAGCATATCTAGGGATTGTTCGATACTGGCAGCATATAGTTCTGGTCGAAGTAAAAGCCTTTCGAGTGGTAAATCAAGTTCGTGTGAGTAGATCAAGGCAGTTGCATAAGCCCTACTGGCCATAGAACTGATAACCAGATTAGGCTCGTCTAGTTTGCATGACTTCGCCATCGACGAAACCTGTCTTAGTCCTCTCCCATTTAATGGACGATATATATCATCGACCGGATACTTCCAGCTTGATTTTCCATGTCGAAAAAGAGATATATGCTTCATGAGAGAACTCCAATTTACAAATACACTTAGGACACAACTATTTTTTATTTACGCCTTGGTCAAAAAAATTTTCAAGATGCTCTTGGTAGTTTTTCCAAGCACTTGAGGCGTCCTTTGTAATGGGTTTTCTTACCTGAACCTTACTCAGGGTTTTTACTGACATATCGATGTCAGAATCGGATAAACAAGCTTCATTCCATTCTAAACCACAGAAATCCAAAATTACCTGGATGCATTTCTTGGGGTTCTCTACTAATTGTTCATAGTTTGCTTCATAAACAAAACCAGGTAGCTGAGAATGCCAATGCTGCATCAGGTCATCATGCAATTCAGCATATTCATTAAACTCTTCCATAGAACAAAAATAAGGTTCATTCTCAGCAAAATAATTGCTAAATATCGACAGTGCTGTGGCACGCCGATCTCTGGTTAAATGAATTATCTTTGCCTTCGGGAATAACTTGTAAATCAGGCCAATCGATTGAAAATTCGCCGGCAGCTTGTCTATAACAAAATCATTGCCCTTGGCATGTCTGGCTAATAGTTCCAAATAAACTTTTGCGGCTTTATCCATTTGCGTAAAGGTAACCGTAGGCAAAAAATCTGGGAAATGCAGCTGAGTCTCAGAATAAAGACAATTAGCGACCTGTTGCCCGATATAGGGTAACTCCCCTGCCCCAGAAATTTCTGGATGTTTTGATAATATATATTCAAGAAGCGAAGAACCTGTTCTGGGTAAGCCGAGAATAAAAATAGGGGTAAGTTCTTTGTTAACCAATGATCTTTTGTTCTCTAAGGATTCGTTTTTACTTTTGGACTTTACGTTCTGAAAGAATTTCTTTAGGTCCTTCGTTTTAAATTGACACTGCTTTAGCTGCAAGGCATTTGCGTACTGATAATGCTGCCATGCGCCATCAAAGTCATTGCAGTCATTTAGCACTTTCGCCAATGCGTACCGAATAACCACTTCTTCTTGCTCTGTGAGTGAAGTACTTGCCAATCGTTTTTCCAAAATGACTAAGTATGGGTCTTCAATATTGACTTTTTTAAGTTGTGTAATTTCTAGAAAAGCTGATGTTCCGAGTAAATTAGTGTTTATATCAGTGCCAAGTAATAGTACCGTCCGAAAGTTAAGCTCAGCTTCAATTAGGCGCCCCATTGCTAGTTGTTGCTGACCTAACTCATAGTACATTTGCGCCATATTGGGCATTTTTTTTATGCCGTATTCCAATACAGTTAAAGCATCATTTTCAGATAAAGCGCTATTGAATGCTGTCGCTAAATGAATCAAAGGAAATGGTTCTTCAGGCAATAAGTGACAGGCCTTATTCAAATAGGATACGGCTTTCTCCGGAAGCCCTGCTTTAAGCGCCAGTCTCCCTAAACCCCAATGGGCTTGGCCATTACTTGGATCTTCAACAACTAATGCGCGAAATATTTTTTCAGCATCCAGATAACTACCTTGTATTTCAAAATGCCGTGCATCTTCCAATTTTAACAAATTCAATCTCTATATTAATGCTAGTAATGCGCATAAAAAAAAGCCCCGTCAATTGACAGGGCTTAAGCATAATGTTTTCTAGTTAGAAATTATACTTGGCTTTTACGTAGTAGTAACCACCATTATAATCGAATGGGCCACTTTCATAAAATCTAGCACCCACAACACCAAAAGAATCGGCGCCAAGTTTTTCTGCTTCCTGATCAAACAAGTTGGTCGCACCGGCAGAGACACTTAAGGCATCATTTACGAAGTAAGTAGCTTCAATATCAATCGTAAACGCTGAATCAGCCGTTGTATTCCAACCACCCGCTCCGGCATCATCTGCGTGAACCGCAAAATATTCACCAAAGTAGTTAGCACGTATAAACATGCTCACTTGCTCAAAGCTCTGAGCCACGGTGAATGTTCCGCGATGATCCGGTTGGCCTTCTTCTAAACGACGCACTTTGCCGTCGTTTGTTCTAAATGTCATTTCACCATCAGCATCTAGAACTGGCGCACCCGTAACCTGATCTACAATAGGTTTACGAGAATCAACTGTAGTTTCATTCCAGTTATAAGCCAAGTTGAAAGTAGTTTCGCCAGCGTCAAAAATTTCCATAGAATAACTTGCGACTACATCAATACCTTGAGTGGTGGTATCAAAATCACTAGCAAAATACGTTAAGGCTGAAATTAATTCAGGATTAACTACACCTAACGCCTTTAGTTCATCATAGTCTGATGGCAGAACTGTAATTGAACTGGTTTGTGTAATCCGATCCGTTACTTCAATGTTATAATAATCCAGGGTAAGAAATAAATCACCCGATTCATATACACCACCAAATGCAAAACTGGTGGAATCTTCTGGATCCAACTCCTGACCACCGTAAAATTTTGCCAGTGGATTAGTTGGTGGTGCTATGAAGGTTTGTATTAACTCACCGCCGACAAGCGATGTTTGAGTATTAACAACATTCGCCTGACCAACCGTTGGTGCACGGAAACCGGTGCTGGTAGAAGCACGTAATGAAAGTTCATCATTAACTGAATATTGGGCAGTCAGTTTGAAATTTGTGGTATCACCAAAAGTAGTAAAATCTTCGTAACGTAGAGCGCCACCCACTAATAAGTCGTCAGTCAAATAAGCTTCTACATCAACATAAGCCGCAACACTGCGACGTGTATCAATACCAGCTGTTTCAGGACCAAAACCTTTGAAACCGTGTGAACCGATATTAAAGCCCTGATCTGCATAAGCGCCGGCTTCCCATGATGATTCTTCACCCGCGACGATTTCAAAAGACTCTTCGCGCCATTCTAAACCACCCGCAACATTTAATGGGTCACTTAAACCGACATCAACAGATTTTACTAAATCCAGGTTAAAGGTTTTTTCCAACTGAATATATCTACCAGTGTCAAACTCAGTGGGTGTTGCTAGTCCTAGAGAAGGGTTAAGTGTATTTTTTAGGTTAAAAGAAGATTCACTGCGACCAACTGATCCACTCAGATCAAAAGTAACATCAGCCAAAAAGCCTTCTTTGATTTCGCCTTTAGTACCGATAGTAAGTGAAGTATCAGTAATATTGCCGCCAAATGCAGGTGTATAACCACCGGGCATTATTTGGTTCATTGAGAAGCAATTTGGATCGGCTACCATCGCTTGGTATGCCGCTGTATCAAGTACGTTTCCTACATTAGCCGGCACTTCAGCACATGTGCGAGCTGCGCCCTGTGATTGAGCAACATCCCCTACTAGTAAAGTATTACCACCATCGTTTGAGAAAACGTTGCTACGAGTATGCGGGTTACGATAATAAAAACCACCGACTACATCACGTTCGGAGTAGTTACCGAACATGTAAAATTCTTTATCGTCGCCAAGGTCAAGGCCAACATTACCAAATATGGTAATGTCGTCGTTTATCTCTGGATTACCCCAAATTTGTGCAGGATCACCAACATCTGTGTTACCTGCTGCTATAAGGCCCGCTGCATCTGGACGTTGTATACTGCGGCTCGTAGCATCAGCATTTTTTAATTGAAAACTTAAGTTAGCAAATCCATCTCGAGTCAAGGGCATACCAACATTACCAGCGAAAGTAGTAGTGCCACCGTCTCCTTCAAAAAATTCACCATACTTTACTTCAAATGACCCGCCTTCAGAATCATCTTTAAGCACAAAGTTCATTACGCCAGCTATGGCATCAGAGCCGTACTGTGCCGCAGCACCATCACGCAATACTTCAACCTGCTTTAAAGCAATACTGGGAATAACAGAAATATCCGGTCCCTGAGCACCATCGTTAACACCACCACCCTGGAAAGCAATAACGGAAGCTCTATGGCGACGTTTACCATTAACTAGTACCAATGTACTGTCAGATGACAAACCGCGCAGATTTACCGGACGAATTAGAGTCGCTGCATCTGATATAGGTTGAGCTCGTGCATTAAAAGATGGCACAGCGCTCACCAACATATCCAACATATCTGCAGAACCCGATTTTCCTAACTCGTCCCCACCGATGATGTCAATTGGTACTGGCGAATCGCTAACCGAACGTGGCGCGCCACGAGAGCCAATAACCGCAATCTTTTCTACATCTGCCTCATCCGCCCCTTCTTGGGCCATTACTGGCGAAATGCCTACAGCTGCTGTTGCAACAGAAGCAGCAAAAATTATGCGCATACTCCTGGATAATTTATTTATTTGTGTGGTCATATATGTATTCCTGTTTTTATTTTAAGTATTATTACTGAAAGTTTTATAACTTTTTGAGTAAATTTTCTTTTAGTTATTTGGATATTTATTTGTTTTTTAGTCTTTTGTGAAAACATTTAAAAATTCACATTATAGTTATAGCGATAAAAGTTTTAAAGTACAAACACATTGAGGTTAATTTTATTTTTTAATAGTGGTTTTTGCTGTTTCGTCAGTTAGAGTAAGGCTAGGCGCACTAAAACTCCTTGCGCATCGGTTATTTAATTTCACGAATCAATTAATTAAAAAAATGCCAACTTATCAGCTGGCATATCAGAATTAATAAATACTCGAGTTACTTAAAAATACTCTGGCTTTTACTCCATAATTTCATCAGTGAAGCTTCAATGGCGATGCTTGTGGCCATACCAAACTTCTCTGCCAAATTTTTCTTAACAGCATATTTAACAGAATAAATTTTTCTATCTTCGTTTGCTGCCAATAAATAGTCATCAGACGTTTGAATCGTATCGACGAGACCAAGTTCTAAGGCTTTAGCCCCATACCAGTATTCACCGGTAGCGACCTTATCAATATCCATTTCTGGCCGATTGCCTTTTACAAAACCCTTAAACATTTGATGAACTTCTTCTAACTCTTCACGAAACTTCTCTCTACCCTGATCATTGTTTTCACCAAACATGGTCAAAGTACGTTTAAATTCTCCCGCCGTATGTTGTTCAAACTCAATATCATTCTTTTTAAGTATTTTGTTAAAATTGGGTAGTTGCGCTATTACACCGATGGAACCAATAATCGCAAACTTGGCCGATAACACCTGGTCAGCAACACAAGCCATCATATAACCACCGCTGGCAGCCACTTTATCCACGGCAACTATTAACTTAATTCCTTTATCTCGAATTCGCTGTAACTGAGAAGCTGCTAATCCATATCCATGAACGACTCCACCACCGCTTTCTAATCTAAGTAAGACTTCATCTTCTGGTTCAGCAACACACAAGATGGCAGTAACTTCTTCGCGTAGTTGATCTACTTCATGGGCATCCATTGAACCGTTAAAATCAATGACAAAAAGTTTTCCTTTTTTCTCGTCTTGAGTATCCGCTTTAGCGAGTTTTTTAGCTTCTTTGTCTACTTTCTTTTGTGCTTTCTGAAACTTCTTAAGTTCGTTTTTATCCATTAGCAAATGACGAGCATGATTTACTATATCTTCTAAATGCTCTGAAATAGAAGTGATTTCAAGATGCCCTTTAGGATGTTTTTGTTTACTAGCTAAACCAATAATTCCACCCACAGCCAACAAAATAGCCACCACAATAGTGACTGCTTTCGCAATAAACAGACCATACTCATATAAAAATTCCAAACGCTATTACTCCATAATTTATTTTTTGTAGATATGGGGATCAATAGTTAAAAGAAAAGCCAAGTCTGTGACTTGGCTTCTTAAAAAGATTCACGCTTAGTTTGCAACAACGCTTGGGTCTGAAATCACTATCGTTGCTTGTCCCGCTTGAGTGCTAGCAAAAAATGCAGCAATCTGCGACTGCATTTCAAGTGTTGTAGCCACGCTCAATGTAGGGTTGATGAGTGAACCGTGCTCACCACTGATAAAACGAACCAGACCATTACCTGGTGTAGTTGAACTCACCCCTTGCAATCCTATTAAACCCGCCAAGGGCTCTGTACCAGATAGTGCAGGTACAAAATTAGGGATAACCTGATCCGGTAAAGCCGTACTGCCATCATCATTGGCTCCACCACCCACAACTTCAGCCATATAAACCGGGGTACCGCTGGCAGCAAGCGCTAGAGCGTAAGTATTAGGATCACCTGAATCCAGCAGAGTTTGCGCGGCAAACGCAAATTGGTTGAACAAGCTATTGGCCTCAGCTAACTGCTCGGTGGTCAAAGCCTGTTCGAAAAGCGCATAAGCTGGTGCGATTGCGTCCGATATAGGGAGCTCATTGGTTGCGGCATATTCTCCTAAGAATTGCTGAAACTCTGTTGATGTTTCAGCGAATAGTGAACCTTTCACCAGATTACCGAATGAGGCTGAATTCAGTAAAAATCCAGCAAATCCACCACCAGGGACATTTAAACCAGCCCCTTTAAATGCATACATAGCATCAAAAGCCTCAAGTCCCGGATTAGCTGCAGCCAAGCTAGTGTTGGCCATTGATACCGCGCTGGTGCCGATGATCGCTCCCAGGGATTGTCCCGCCAAATATACGCTTGTTGGATCAACATCAACTTCACCGCTGGTTTCAACCAGAGCATTTAAGCCTAATCTCAAACCAAGAATATCAGCTATTGCCTGACGATTATTGTCTCTGGCGGTCAACAAGCTGGCTAAATTAAAGTAGTCGGTAGTTGAGCCACCAAATCCACCAGAAGTATTGATGATACTTCCATCTTCGAGCACAAAACCACGGCTACCATGTAAAGGATGATCAATGGCAACTGTGGCAAAACCAGCAATTGACAAGGCACCTGACAATGCCAATATGTCTTCTTTCTTAGAGGCAATGCCGTGTGCCAATATCACCACAGGCCAGCCCGCATCTGGTTTGATAATAGCTTGGATGCTTGGGTTCAAACTGGCCAATAAACCAACTATGGCCACATCAGGCACTGTCACTTGTACGCTAAGTGTTTCAGAACCATCCGAGTTTCTACCTGCTGGCGCTGGAATAGGGCTATATCGTGTAATATGCCTACCATCATCAATTCCAAGATTTGAAATATCTAAATCCAATAATTGGCCGCCGCTGGCTGCCTGGCATAAATCATTGTAGGGACCAACCACTACAGTCTCGTTAGCAATTAAGCCCGGAATATTTTCCGCTCCTATACCCCGCAAAGCCAAGCCATTTGTGCACGCTGCGTTCCAACTCTCGCTTAAAGGCGCGCTGGTACTTAAATAATAGGGCAGATTGATGTTGCCATAACTAAGCTGGGCTGAACAGAACACCCCAACCTGAGCAAAAGTTGCTGCCGCTGTTGCAAAAAGAGGGGAAGTTGGATCAGCCAGAACAGCGGTTAAACCAGCACAACTGTCCAAACCAACACCTTGCAGCCCTAACAGTTCTTCAGGACTAAGAAGTGAACTGGCCAATACATCAAAGGCGGTTAATGAACCAGAGGCGTCCACAACAATCGTTGGTAATTGGGCCGCTGCCTGCTCAAGATTAGCGCCCGCGGCTAACGCTCCAGCAAAGCCACCTATTTGAAGTGCTTTAATAGTATTAAAAATACCATCGGTAGATTGAGTTGTGAAAGTCGAGCTATATATAATCGAATCAGCCGCCACCCCGCCCTGGTTTACTAGCACAGCTTCATAGGAATTGACTAAACCTTGTAAGGCCAATTGAGAAGCTGTAGCGAGAGGTAAATCTGTAATGGACTGTCTTACTAATTCGTAAGTTGTTGAACCTTTAAGTGCCTGACCATCATTGGCTTTTAAAGCGTTAGTAAGCAATACATAATAGCTAGTGGAACCTGCAAATGGTTTAGTAGGGATGATTGCAATATCGTTTCCCACCGCCTGAGAGACAAAATCCACACCAAAGGAGAGTTCTTCGTATATTTTACAAGCTGTAAGAGGCGAAGCAGTAGTGCAATCGGCATCATTAAGATCACCACCGATAGCCCCCCTAAATAAACGCACCGCGCCCGGGGTGCTGACCGACGCAGCATCGAGTTCAATACCATCAGGATGAGAGGTAGATATTGTAAAGGCCTGTTGTGTTGACCATCCATCTTGAGCACCAAGTGCAGCTGAGGGATTGCCAAAATCCACGGTCCCACCATTGGCTTTATCAGCAACTTCATCAGGCATTTCCAGAGTACCATCCTGGGTTTGTGCCGCAAGGGCAAACAATAAGTCGGTGGGCACTGGTAATACACTATTTGTCGGATCAAACAAGATTCTTGATGCAGGTCTGACAGTTGACGTTTGGGCCTTTAGCTCCTCTATCGAGTCTCCACCCCCACAGCCTGTTACTCCAAGTAACAATGCAATACTTAATCCAAGTAACAGTTTTTTCATTATTTATTCCTACAATCCGATTGTTTTTGCCTAGCAATTTAAAAGCAACTTTAATAGCCATACTTAAATATGTCGTTCCGCACTTAAATAACCAATTAAAATTGTTTAACAAACAAATTATATAATGTTTTTTAAAAAAAATACTTGACGTAGATCAACGGCTTTGACCTATTACTTACTTTTGAGAGGCAAAATTAAGTCCTAACCTTTTACTAAAACTTTAGAGCATCTGGTCTCGTCGCCGGTTTTTTTATCTGCTCAAGCCCATCACCTAGATTTAGTTGATATAACCAAAGGCTATCAAGGGCTTATGATCCAAAACAAACTATGGTGATGTGGCGCAAAAATGGCTATTGGTGCGCAGTGAGCAGGTCAGAAAACGGGAAGGTCATAATCTTAATAAGCGGACGCTCAAACAGTATGAACAAGACCATAAGTTCTCGAAAAATTGGGTTAGCAAAAGTTTATGTGTCAGGTGGATGCAAAAAAAACCTGGGCCAGTGGGAAGCTAAACAACCTTATCCGATGGTCGACAGCCAGATTAACAAGGTACCGGTATACGCGGGTGTAGGACTCCCTTCGCAATGCGCACAGTCTTCACGTGGGTATTATCAGCTAACAGTGAGTCTCTATAGTGCCTTTACAAAATGACAGGATGCATTATAAAGCAACGGGGGTATTTAACATTGCTAGCAATAATTTAGCAAAAGATTTAAGCACGGAAAAGATACTCAGTACTTACAAGTCTCAGCAATTCGTAATAAAAGGCTTTCGATTCTTAAAGAGTCCAGACTTTTTAAACAGTGCCATTTACCTTAAAAAACCAGAGCGTACTTAACATTGCTGCTGGTGATAACAAGCTGCCTGATGGTTTTCGCTTCGTTAGAGCATCAAATACGTAAACAGTTAAAAGTACAAAACCGATACTTTCCGGACATGAAGAAGACCCCCCTATCAAAACCTGACTGCGCGTTGGGTGTTTCAGTGTTTCAGTGTTTTCAGTGTTTTCAGTGTTTTCAGTGTTTTCAGGGGATCATCATCATGTATATTGATGGAGAAGAACTAGTGGCTTACTTAAAAGAACGACAACAAATAATCATCAGTTGTCTGGGCAGTGAATACCAGCTGATTTATTCCTAAAACTGGTGCGGGGGATCGTTTAAATAGTATTAATCTACATAATATTTCAAAGTCACTGACTAATATGACCCGTTTAAGTTTAAAAAATATTATGGTCTTTGTTTACCTGTTGCAAAGATTAGTTAACTATTTGTAGTCGTCCGCATCTTTTAGATTACAAGGGGCAAAATTATTATTTTTTTACTTATAAATGTTAACATGCGTCCCAAATTTATCTGCCGCGGACAATAATGGTTAATTATCAACCACAGAGTGATTTTCTTGCTGACAAAACGATACTCGTGACCGGAGCCGGCGACGGTATTGGTAAAGAAGCGTCCCTGCACTACGCAAAATATGGTGCAAGCGTAATTTTACTGGGCAGAACAGTTAAGAAATTGGAGTTGGTTTACGATGAAATAGTGACTAATGGCGGCGCAGATCCAGCCATTGTTCCACTCGATTTATTAGGTGCTACTCCTCAACATTATCGAGATATGGCATCAACAATTGAAGATCAATTTGGCCATCTTGACGGACTATTACATAACGCCAGTTTGTTAGGACATTTGGGACCATTTTCTCAAATCAGCGAAAAAGATTGGCAGGAAGTCATGCAGGCCAACGTCAATAGCCAGTTTTTTATGACTCAGGCATTACTCCCTGTACTTAAAAAATCGACACATGCATCTGTGATATTTACTTCATCAAGTGTTGGTGTGAAAGGACGTGCATATTGGGGCTCATATGCCATTTCAAAATTTGCGACCCAAGGCATGATGGAAGTGTTGGCTGATGAGTATGAAAAAAGCAATATACGCTTTAATTGCATAAACCCGGGTGGCACACGCACAGGCATGCGGGCAAAAGCCTTTCCCGCAGAAGATGCGAGTTTGCTTCAATCTGCCGCCGACATTATGCCTACCTATTTATATTTGATGGATCATCAAAACTGCAAAGAAAATGGTCAAACCTTCCAGGCTCAAGTAAAATAAACCCAGCCAAAAATAATAAACGAGTATTCACAGACTGATACTCGTTTATTAATGTTAGCAACCAGCAAATTTTTACTGAGCAGAATTAGCCCAGGTATCTCGTAAACCTACTGCACGATTGAATACCAAGCCATTTCCCTTGCTGTCTTTATCAACACAAAAGTAACCCGTGCGCTCAAACTGCAAAGTTTCACCAGGCTCAGCATTGAGCAGACTTGGTTCCACAATTCCATGTATCACAGTTAGCGAGTCAGGATTAATACTCGCGATAAAATCTTCTTCAGCGACAGGATTGGCGACGTTAAATAGACGATCATATAATCGAATTTCAGCAGGGATCCCTTGGATAGCAGAAACCCAATGAATAACACCTTTCACTTTGCGTTCGTCAGCTGGATTTTTACCTAGTGTATCTGGGTCATAATGGCAATAAATTGTACTTACGTTACCGTTATTATCTCTCTCAATACGCTCAGCTCTAATCACATAAGCGTTGCGTAATCTAACTTCTTTTCCTAGTACCAAACGTTTATATTTTTTGTTTGCTTCTTCTCTAAAATCTTCTGCCTCAATATAGATTTCACGACTAAATGGCACTTCCCGGGTGCCCATACTCTCGTCATTTGGATGATTTGCTGTAGTAATAATTTCAATTTTATCCTGGGGATAATTTTCGATAATCACTTTAACAGGATCCAGAACCGCCATGGCTCGTGCGGCATGTTCGTTTAACTCTTCCCTTAGACAGGCTTCTAGCATTCCCATCTCAACCATATTGTCCGTTTTGGTCACGCCAATACGTTTACAAAATTCGCGGACAGACCCTGCGGTATACCCTCGCCTGCGCAAACCGGCTATGGTCGGCATGCGCGGATCATCCCATCCATTAACGTGCCCTTCTTCAACTAACTGGATTAATTTCCGTTTACTTAGAACGGCATATTCAAGATTAAGTCGGGAAAACTCATACTGATGAGGCACCGATTCGATGGTGATATTTTCCAGTACCCAGTCATATAAACGACGATTGTCCTGAAATTCCAAGGTGCATAAGGAATGGGTAATACCTTCAATTGCATCCGATATACAATGGGTGAAATCGTACATAGGGTATATGCACCA
>JBLHNW010000007.1:0-23470 GCA_047622205.1 Paraglaciecola sp. | reverse complement strand
ACCAAAAATATTTGGTCAATTCCTAGAATACGTTGCAGTAACTCAATAATTTCAGCTTGTTTGCCTTGTGCTAAGGGAGCAACCAACAATAATATTTTATCCCATGCTGAGTTTACTTCCACCGACAAATGATTGCGCTCAAATACTAAGCGAATATTGCCTTCTAAGAGTCTGGTAAAACGCTTTCGCACCCGACGACTTTTAACGATAATATCAGGATGCAATCTGATAATAAACTTCATGTAAAAAGGCTCTTAGTTAAGTAGATAGAAAAATCGCACATTAAAAGACGCGTGATTATAACGAGCCAATACAACAATGCAAATTCGTAAGGCTAAGCCTGAAAAATCACAAAGAAACACAGCATACCACGCATGTTCAAAACACAGAATCAAACCCTGTTTGAGTAACAGAATCTCCGGTTCTCCGGCAATAGGCCTGTTAATGGTTATTAATAATTGCTTGTTTTAGTTAAATTTAGCGGAGCTGACCGGTTTTCTGAATAGGCAAAGAAGTGGCAGGACATCCATAGCAACGCATCTGTGAAATGCGTTGTACTACCTTCTAATATCATGAATGTCTTGTGAATTATGCTTGGATTTCTCCTCCCCGCACTTAAGCTTCGTAACCAAAAGGATCGTCAATAGAGTGTGATGGTTGTGTAAACCATTTTGGGCCATCATCGGTCATATAAAAATGGTCTTCTAACCTCACGCCAAATTCATCGGGCATTACTAACATAGGTTCATTGCTAAAACACATTCCTGCCGCTAAAGGTGTGCGGTCGTTTTTAACCAAGTAAGGCCATTCATGAATATCTAATCCCACCCCGTGACCTGTGCGATGGGGTAAACCTGGTACCTGGTAGTCAGGGCCTAAGCCTTGTGAGGTTAAATAATCACGGGCTGCGGTATCAACATCACCACAAGGCACACCAATTTGTGCTTTAGCAAAGGCTCGCGCCTGCGCTTCTTTTTCCATCGCCCATATTTCTCGCTGGCGATCATTTGGCTCTCCATAAACATAAGTTCGGGTTATGTCTGAATTGTATCCTTCTAATAAACAGCCCGTATCTATCAATACAATGTCGTTTTGTTTTAATGGATTAGGTGTTTTAACCCCATGGGGGAAAGACGAATCAAGGCCAAACAATACAATGCAAAAAGATGAACGTGCCGCCCCGACTTTTTGATGGGCGAGATTAATAAATGCGGTGGTTTCTTCGGTTGTTATACCGGGGCGTAAAATGCTGGCAACAGCTTTATGCACTTGCATGGTCATGTCTTTGGCCCGTTGCAATAATGCCAACTCTGCTGATGACTTTTGTCCTCGACAACCAGCGCTTATCATTTTGGCACTAACAAAATCAAAATCAGGCCCTGCTAAACGTAAACCATCTGATAAAAAGAAATTGGCTGACTCGTCGATGCCAACTTTGCCCGAGCTTAAACCCATTTGCTTTAATGTATTGACGACCAATTCATAAGGCGACTCATCTTCCTGCCAGCCATTAACCGCACCTTTTACCAGCATAAACTTTTCAAGAGTACTAATTTCAAAATGAGGCGCTACATATTGCAGTCCACCCTCGGCGGGTAATATTGCCCCTACCAAACGTTCGCTGGCATACCATCGAGTACCGGTAAAATAATAAAGATTAGTGCCCGCATTTAAATACACAGCGTCAAGCCCTGCTTGTTTCATCAACACTTGTGCTTTGCTTAAACGTTGCTTGTATTCAGCCAAGTCAATCGGCTGTATATCCTTTGTCATATTGGACAATGTTGCCAAAGCTTGTTGCTCTGTTGAACCACCCACACCAATCGTCATATCTTGTTCTCGTTACATAAATTATGAAAAATCACGAAGACACACAACATAACACCCTTGTTAAAAATATGAAATCGAAGCGTGTTTGAGTAACAAGATGTCGGGTTTTCAGATGCTAAACTTGGCAATTATTCGTAGTAAATTTTTTTCCTTCAGACACCATGGATGTCTCGTTAATTCTTTAGTTAATCACTTCTCGCTCCTAAAACTGGCGTTCCTATGTAAAGGCTCGTTCAGAAAGAACACTGACTGGGGGAGCAACAACAGTCACACAAGACGGTGTCAAACCCCGACATGTGCTATACCCATGCTACCTCAAATTGCGCGTTTCAGCGGGAGTTTAAAGCCATTTAGACAAGGCGATTATTTGCAGACGCCCCAGGTTTAAGAGAATGGAGGGGCTAAGTCAAAAATAGTCGACGCCGCATAAATGGCTTTAAAATCCGCCCGAAGGGAGCCTCTGGGGCACTCCACGTCTGCGTTGTTCAGTTGAATTCACAAAAGGTAGACGACATTCCTTCAAGGAGACGCCTTGATTTGAAGTACCCCAGTCGCTCTGAATCTGTCATTTTGAGGTAGCATGGGTATAGTCAATTCAATAGACGATAATCATTCAAGTTAAACCAAAGGCGTGAAAAGATAAACACGGTAACCGGTTCCGGGGAGAGACTGGTGACTTCTTCGCTCATGTTCTTTCTGTAGAATGCGCTGCAAGTAGCATTTTGCCAGACCGTCTTCTGCATGTTTTCTCTCATTGCGGCGACGTATGCACGCTGAAGTGCCAGTTTGGCATCGATGGCTTTGATACTTTTATCCTGTTTCACAGCGCTTATTGCTTGAACGATATAGCCGGTCGCCACTTGCATATAGGACATTTGCGAACTGTGGCCGGTGCCGGTGTTCGGACCGTTCACTTTAAAATAGTTGGGGTAACCAGAAACGGTAATGCCCTTATAAGAGACTGCTTCTTTTTCCCATTCGCTATTGAGGTTTCGACCTCCCAGGCCAAAGACCTGAAACGTTAGCGCCTTTTTCATATTCGAATAGGCAAAATAACCGGTTGCGTAGACAATGATGTCTAGAAAAACATTTTTACCATTCTTTGTTTTAATGCCCTGGGCCGTGATGCATTCAATCCCACTGATATCAACATCGACATTGTCACGTGACAGCGCGGGGAGATATGTATTGGTCGGTATGACTCGCCGACAGCCTAATTCATAGTCGGGTATCATATGCTGACGTAACTTGTCGTCTTTAATGTATTTTCCAAGATGCTTTTTCAGCCTTTTCCTGTAATGGCTTTTCATGAGCCGACTGATTGTGGAGGTTCCTGGATAGCGACGGAAGGCAAGAAACCTGATGTCATAAAAAATAAAGACGAATAAACGGATGAGGTGCCGGATCCCCGGCAGCGTTCGAACGAAACGCTCCAGAGCACCGTAATTTCGGTCGGAACGTGGAAGGATCCACTGCGCCTTGCCCATGAACAGGGTTAATCTGGAAACCTTGTCGGCAATGGCTGGAACGATCTGAGCCCCTGAACATCCCGAACCAATCACGCCGACACGCTTTCCCTCGTAAGCGACAGTGTGATCCCAGTGTCCGGCGTGGAATATTGGCCCTTCGAAGGTTTTCGCACCTTTTATATTGGGAATATGCGGATTCGCCAAGACACCACTGGTGTCGATAATAAAGCGCGCATTGTACCTCTCGCCCGACTCGGTCTCCACGTGCCACAAACAAGCGTTCTCATCATAAGTAAGCCTGATAACCGTCTGGTTCGTTTTCGCCTGTTTTCTTAAGGCGAACTTATCGATGATATGGTTCGTATATGCGAGCAATTCACTTTGCGGGGAAAAGGTTTTCCTAAACGGATAAGCAATAAACGAGATGGAATAGAGGCTGGTTGGAATATCCACCTCAGCGCCGGGATAGGAGTTGACCTGCCAGGTTCCACCTAATTCAGAGCTTCTTTCCAACAAGACAAAGTCGTTACAACCCTTTTTCTGCAAACGGATAGCCGCCAGTAACCCTGAAAACCCTGAACCAATGATCACGGTCTCAAAATATTGAACGTCCTCTTGTGCCTCACCATCCTGTGCTGTCTCTTTTGTTGACATTGACTCTGATGCGCCAATCTTCAAATTATTTTGGTCTTTCAATTGGTAATTTATCCTTGAGGTGAACTACTGATCCCGCTGCTTTCGTCTACCCTGAATCCTTAGACTAAGTGCAACATTACAATTTGTACCTTCGAAATTTAATGCGCCGCCATAATAAGTGCTTAAAATTGTTGGCTAAAGTGATGAATGGAGTGAAAACAGCCAACCGTTTTAAGTCCGTTTGATCGCCTTATCAGCTGCTTAGCCGACACTTGACAGTTACTTCAGAGCACATTTTCATTAATGACTAATAAACATCAAACAAGAGTAATGACGTTAATATTATAAAAAAGGCTCGCCAGTACAGTCTGACAACTTTTTTAACTTCCGAAGATGGCTCATAGATGCATTCTTTACTTGAGAGGCAATTTATCCATAAAGTTAGGCCTTCAAGGGATTTCACTGCAAATAAAGTAAAAATAGCCAATACGACCCACCATTTGATACCAGTTAAACCCATGTGATTAGGAAATAAGCCATGAACATTCAGCAAATGCAGTAAACAGGCACTGATGGTAAAGAATAAGAGGATTAATCTATTAGTATTTCGGCCTGCTCTCCCAGTGTAAACGCTGATAATCAATGCAGGAGCCATAAATAAACTGAGTCCGAATATAATTTTGGCAGTTGGATGAAAATTCAGGATCATAGGCATAGTCGCCATGTCAGCAACGTAATAATATGCTTGCAAAAGGATATTTATTACAACAATTAGTTTACTTAACTGAACAACAAATTGAGACAAGGACAGAAGAAATTTAGCTTCGTGCTTTGGGTCAACCAGACTGACTTTCATATATTCACCAAAGTGTTTTTTCAATTACAATAAAGCGAACTGTAAGCCAATAACCTTAAGGGAAAATTAACTCCGCAGATTTGTGGCAATTAACAGGACAGTCATGATAAGGCTCGCAAAAACAAAATTTTTTACATTAAATTATGATGAATGCCTTTGTAAATTTCACTTGGGGGGAATTGCGAGGGGCATATCGATATGCACAGAACGAGCATAGTGCAATAAATGATCATTGGAATAAACTTTTCTAAAACTAAAATTATAACAATCACCGATTTCCTACCCAACCCTCTAAAACTCTAAAGATTCCCTATAGTAGGTATAACTTTCACAGCACCACAGCTTCGCAAAAACGAGCTATGCAAGTAGACAAGAATACCGTGACTAATTTTTAGGGAATAACTCTGGGAAGACTTGACGGGCTTTGAAATTTTAAACGCCAAGGATGTTGCTCTCAAAATAAGCAGTAAATAATAAATTAACGGGACTCTTACGTGCGT
Source organism: Paraglaciecola sp. (assembly GCA_047622205.1). Classification (GTDB taxonomy): domain Bacteria; phylum Pseudomonadota; class Gammaproteobacteria; order Enterobacterales; family Alteromonadaceae; genus Paraglaciecola. Next base: position 18,179 of record JBLHNW010000007.1, on the reverse strand, counting down.
GAGATCTAAATCACCAATATTTGGATTGATCTCATTTACTTGTCGTTCAAGCCCACAAAAATTAGATTCATTGCCCTTTGGAATCTGGAGTCTGGGATTTGGGATTTGGGAATATTCAGAAGGTAAGTGTTTTTAATAAAAAAATAAGGGTAAATATGACACTAAGAGCATGCCAATATTATTTGGCTCTATTGCTCAACAGCTAGCGACAACTTACCCTTATTACATAAACTTATTATTTCGCTCTTCTTCCCACACCGATCATCATTAGCAGACCTAATGCAAATATAGAAAACACTGACGGAGAAGGTACAGCCACAGAGGAAATAGATTCAACGTCTAGATTAACAGCATCCAAACCAAAACTTGCAGGACCTGTTCTATCCTCTGGAATGAATATATTTGCTACGAGGGTTACTGTTTGATTTCCAAAGCTAGAAAGTAAGCTAGACACATCAATTGATTGACTTGTCCAATCAATAAATCCCGTAGAACCATTTGAAGGTCCTACATTAAATACAAAAGCATCACCAATGAATGAATCAGCAGCATCTAAAAAAGACACAGAGAACACGCGATCTAGCGTAGCAAGACCACCAAGCCCAAAATCCCATCCTAGTGTAAAGTCAAAATCTAGGGTAGCACTTGAAACAGAACCAAGGGCAATGTCTTGCTCAATTGTATAGTTTGTTTCTGCAAAACCGTCAAAAGAATTATATGTTGAAAAGTTTCCTTCAGCTGCAGAATTTAATTGGGTGTTAAGGCCCTGATTACATTCCACATCTGTGCCAGATACGTACCAATCTTTAGCACAAGTGCCGCCAAGACTCGCGCTACTAACCTGAGTCCATCCAGTAAAGTCCCCAGTTTCAAATCCACCATTTACTAATACCGGTATGGCCTGAACACTCGTGGTGCTGACTAGCACGCTGATAGCTACAACAAAAATTGAACCAATCGTTTTTTTATTCATTTAATTACCCATCCTTAAACTGTCTTACCGGAAGTTTTAACTTTATTACTATTAAATCTAAGTGATTTAATACGCCTACTCAACACTATTCATTATTCATGCCATAAAATAAATAACCATATATAACAAAAACTTAACATGATTTTAATTCAAGCCTGTCGTGTTCGGGTAATTTTATTGGCTAAAATTTTACAGGTGTGTAAATATTTCTGACATTAATCTAAGTTAAGCTTCAAATGGTTTAACAATAGATCTAAATATCTGTCCCAAAAACAGTTAATAGGACAGCCATTAAAACCGCTCGAGAAAACCAATTGTATTACACTCAATTATGATGAATGTCTTTGTAAATAACACTTAGGGAGAATTTCGAAGACACCACAGAACACGCTAATTCAAAACATGAAATCGAGCGCTGTTTGAGAAAAAAAACGTCAGATTTACAGTGTTTAGCCTGTCAATAATTAGTAGCAATTGCTTGTTTTTCTTAGATTTAGCCCTGTAGGCAATTTTTCTAAATGGGCAGGACATTCATAACAACAGATTTTCGAAATACCTTGTATTGCTTTCACATATCATGGGTGTCTTGTTAATTATTCTTAACTAAGAGTGATATGAAAATTAAGTGATAAGCGGCCAGCGACCGCTTATCTCCTCAAGTTTTGTTTTCGTTTTATGTTCTTATGGCAATATCTGACCTGTCACCCAAGGGGCTCCCATAGCTCTCAGTTTGCTCTCGAGTTCGGGGATGCGTTTCTCTGTCAGTGCCTTCAGCTTGCTTTGTTGCTGCTGCAGCTTTTCTGTAGCGTAAGCAAGGCTTTGCTGGTGGGTGGGAGTTGGCCCATAGGTTGAAAGAGCTGTGCCACGTTCGGCCACATTAAGTAAATTTGCCACCGTTTTGACATTAGACAAATAGACCTGAGTCTTCGATTGGTCGCCGTTTAACTGGTGATTGATATCGAATAATTCATTGCGGATCTGGGACAATTCAGAGTCTAAAGTACCGGGCTCAGATGTACTTTCAACCAGTGCACGTTCAAGTAAAGCAACTCGTTCAATGCTTTTGTTGATTTGTTGATAAACGGCATTGGCATCGCGTTTAACCTTGCCAATCGCTTGCCAGAATGAAACAACTTCATCTGGGCTAGCGCCCTTCAATGTACCTTTACTCATAGCTTCTACGGCAAAATTTTGCGGGCCTTGCAGGATCGTTACTTTTCCATCAATTTGCTTACTGAGGGTCACCGAATACTCGCCTGGTGCAACCATATAATTGAGCATGAAAAATCCATCTTCGGTTTTTTTGGATGTAATAACGTCGTTTTTTGGCATACTTAGGTTCCAGGCGACTCGATTGAAGCCTTTATCATTGCTGCCCTCTACACGGCGGATCACTTTACCTTTTGTATCTTTAATTGTTAGCCATATTTTGGGAGGCTGCTGACGACGTTCTTCTTCAACTTTATCCCATCCAGGAAAGGGAATTGGGCGTTTTTTCTTTTTCAGTGCTTTTTCTTTTTCTTGTCGAACTTCTTGTTTGGTTTTGAAACTATCTTTCAGGTAATAAGTGAACACCGCACCAAACGGAGGATTTTCAGCAGTATAGAAACTGGCACCTTGACTACCTTTTTCCCTGAAACGAGAAACCGGACCTCGTTGGATATACCACCATGCTTTGCGTGTAGGAAATAACAGTGCTTCATTGGCTAGGGCTTTTTCCGAAACGCTACGCAGTGCGCTGTAATCATCAAGTACAAAAAAACCTCTTCCAAAACTCGCCGCGACTAAATCATTTTCGCGTTTATGAATAGCCAGATCACGAAAAGATATGGTAGGAATACCGCCGTTAAGTTCGACCCAGTCATCACCGCCGTTAACGGTGAAAAAGAGCCCCAGTTCGGTGGCCGTAAACATCAAATCAGGGTTGATATGATCTTGTACCAAGCGCCACACCAGATGTTTGTCGGGTAAATTGCCGCTGATTGAAGACCAACTTTTGCCACGGTTGCTACTTTTAAGCAGGTAAGGTTTGTAATCACCAAATTTATGATTATCTAGCGCAATGTATGCAGTGTTCGCATCAAATAGATCGGCTTTTATATCATTTATAAATGCCGAGTCTGGTACACCTGGCAAACTCCCAACCTTAACTTTTCGCCATTTTTCCCCGCCATTTTCTGTGATCTGTATTAATCCATCATCAGTACCCGCGTAAATAAGGCCTGATTGCTTAGGCGACTCAGCTAGAGAAGTAATGGTGCTGTATTGTGACATAGCCCACATGTCCCAGGCAGAGTCCCAACCGGGTTGTCCACCCATTATCGGCTGTTCAATTCGCTCCAAATTACGAGTAAGGTCAGGGGAAATTGCCCGCCAACTATCACCTCGGTCTTCTGACTGCCATACTCTTTGCGAAGCGTGATAGATACGCGTACTTTTGTGCGGGCTAACCAATATAGGTGCGTCCCAATTAAACCGCTCTTCAGGGTCACCTGCCGCAGGCTGCGGTTGAATAAAAACAACTTCGCCGGTAGTTCGGTCGGTTCTGGCCAGGTTTCCTTGTTGTGATTCGGCATAAACGATATCGGGGTTACCAGGCTCTGTCGCCGGTTGATGTCCATCGCCACCTAGCACAACTTCCCAGTCTGAATTTCGTATACCCTGCCTGTTATCGGTGCGCGAAGGGCCGCCCTGAGTGCTGTTATCCTGAGTGCCACCGTAAATATTATAAAAAGGCGCAGCATCATCAATGGCCAATTTATAAAATTGAGTGATAGGCAAGTTGGAGACAAATCGCCAATTGACGCCTTGATCAAAACTCTCATAAATGCCGCCATCAGAGCCCATTAGCATATAATTTTTGTCGCTCTCCAAAAAAGTCAGAGAATGGTTATCGGAGTGTTTATGTTGCTCTTCCATCGCCGCGAAAGTTAAGCCACCATCGTTTGATTGCAACATACGTACGTTGGCGAGAAAAATCTTGTCGAAATCATGGGGACTAGCGTACAGCTCTTGGTAATAGTGAGGACCAGTTCCACCGGCAACCGTATCGGAGCGTTTTTCCCAAGTGGCACCGCGATTATCGCTGCGATAAACCGCACCTTTGCGTCTATCCAGTTCGATGGCTGCGTAAACCACATCGGGGTTGATAGGTGAAATTGCTAAGCCTATTTTGCCCATCTCTGATTTTGGCAAGCCGCTCTTTTTTGAGAGAGTCTTATTTTTTTCCTTGTCTGACGTTTTGCTGTCAAGGCGTATCCAATTATCACCGCCATCTTCTGAGCGGTAGATGCCTGTGCCGGGACCGCCGTCCATAACAGCGGCAACGGTTCGGTGACGCTGCCACGTGGCAGCATAAAGCCGATTTGGCTCACGCGGGTCAATCAATACGTCAGTGACGCCGACCCACTTATCGTCTCCAAGCACCTGCTTCCAATTATCACCACCATCGGTAGATTTAAATAAACCACGTTGTCCACCTTTACTCCACAATGGCCCCTGAGCCGCAACCCAGATAACGTCTGGATTTGTTGGATGAACTATAATTTCAGAGATATGTTCTGATTGTTTGAGCCCTTTGTTTTGCCAGCTAGAGCCGCCGTCATAACTGACATAGACTCCGTCACCAAAACCCACATGACGACCGCTCACATTTTCACCGCTACCCACCCAAATGGTCGACGAGTTACTCGGATCAACGGTGACGGTTCCTATGGAATACACTGCCTGTTCATCAAATAATGGGGTCCAGGTAGTGCCTGCGTTAACTGTTTTCCACACGCCACCAGAGCCAACCCCTACATACCAGATACTCCGATTGTTGGGGTCAATTTCAATATCAGCGATACGGCCAGACATAAAAGCAGGCCCAATGTTGCGAAACTTTAATCCTTTGAGATTTTCACTAGACAATAATTTGTCACTTTTGTCTTTAGCAAAAGTGGGCTGTGAGCTATTAAAGATAATGGCTATTAGCGTGAAGCTTATTAACACCAGGTTTTTTTTCATTCCATTGCTCCGAATTATTGTTAGATTCGAAAACAGATACAAAAACTAACGCTAGTATCCGAAGGCAATTCGAGTCATCAGGTTATTTATTATTGTGTAGGGGCGATTTCTAAATCGGTATTATATACCCATGCCACCTCATTATGCGCATTATGCGGAGGCTTGAGTATATATAACATAAGCAAGAGGATGCTGTCTAAAAATCAAGCGTTTATCGATTAGTTCAGACCAAGCTATGCTGACTATAAAAGGAAAGTTGGAGTTAATAAAGAATGAACAAGACAGCCACAATGGCGAGATCAAGAAACAGATTGTTTTTGTATTTTATGGTCTCTGTAAATACTAGTTGAATTAAGTATTAGTTAATTTCAGGCCAATTTCTGCCATTTTATCTTCATCAACATGTTGCTTGAAACGGGCGAGTAGCAAGCTAAGTTTGGGTTTAATGTAGGTCTGGCAAAACGGCCTGTCAGGCCCTGAATAAAAGTAGTCTTTCAGCTCTATCCTGTTCTCTTTAAAGCTTGCGAACGGATAGACCTGGGTAACTAAAGGTTCATCAAAATCTGCTCTAAGCGAATTTAATATTTCTAATGCGTGTTTAAACTGATTGTCATCATAGGTATATATGGCTGAACGGTATTTGCCGCGCATCGAGTGATTTGACCTACTTGCATGTGTATACAGATGGATTTCGATCAAGTCTGCTAAAGAAATCACAGCTGGATCGAAATAAACCTCAATTGCTTCGGAGAAGTCAGAACTCTCGCCGGTTGATGCTATCCATCCTTGATTCACTTTGGTAATACCAATAAGTGAATCAAACACTCCTTCGGTGCACCAGTGACAACCACCACCTAAACCAATTTTACCAGGGGTAGTTGTCATATCAGAATTACCTGATTGATTTAACGGATGCAAACTCATTGAGCAGAAGGTAGTTTCCAATCAGGTCTGGGAAAGTGACAAGTGTAGCCATTGGGGCGGGTTTCCAAGTAATCTTGGTGCTCAACCTCAGCTTCCCAAAAATCACCTGCAGGCTCCACTTCGGTCACTACTTTTCCAGGCCACAATCCAGAGGCATCCACGTCAGCAATGGTTTTTAATGCCTCTGCTTGTTGCTCCTCAGAAACATAATATATAGCTGAGCGATAGGACACTCCGCGGTCGCCGCCTTGTCTATTCTCAGTACTAGGATCATGGATCTGAAAGAAAAACTCTAAAATTTCTCGATAGCTAATAAGCTCATTATCGAACAATATTTCGATACCTTCAGCATGGTTACCATGATTGCGGTAAGTGGCATTGGCCACTTCTCCGCCAGTATAACCAACCCGAGTTGAAGTGACGCCGCGACGCTTGCGAATGAGATCCTGCATTCCCCAAAAACAGCCACCAGCCAATACTGCACGTTCATTTGCCATTAAGAAATATCCTCTACTTGATCTAAATAGACTTCATACCCTTTGCTTGTCATTTCATCCCGAGGGATAAAGCTCAGTGAAGCCGAATTAATACAATAACGCAGGCCACCCTGCTCTCTTGGCCCATCGGTAAATACATGTCCAAGGTGACTATCGCCATGGGATGAGCGCACTTCTGTACGAGTCATACCAAGGCTTGTATCGGTAATTTCATTTACATTAACTGGATCAATTGCTTTGGTAAAGCTCGGCCAGCCACATCCTGATTCATACTTGGCAGATGATGCAAACAAAGGCTCTCCTGAAACGACATCCACGTAAATACCAGGTGACGTGTTATTTAACAATTCACCTGTGCCAGGACGCTCCGTACCATTTTCTTGGGTAACCCTGTACTGCTCGGCCGTAAGGGCAGAAATTGCATCTTTAGATTTTTGATATTTATTCATAACTTCCTCTTTGCCATTAAAGAAACGGTACTTGTTGGAGCACAACAGACCTGCTCATAGAGTATTTTATTGCAAACGGAGGATAAAGATCACTTTATCAACAGCTACAAAATACAATTTCTTATACACATATGTCTTTTTACAATCGATTTAGGCGAATTCCCATGGTTGTCTCCATAAGTAGTCTTGTGGTCACTATAAGCAATTGCTACAAGTGCTTATGCAAGTGGTATTGAGACAGGCATGGTTTTGAATACCATATTGCACTTACGCAACCACGCTTTCTTCCGATAAATCCCCGCGCATCACTGCAAGTTCGCGAATAAAAGCTTCATGATTGTTTATACATAAATGTAATTTCTCGACCGGCTCTGGAAGCACCCCGATGGCACCATAATAAATTTGGGCTTCAGTAAATTCCAGTACAACATTTGCGCTTTCACCACGGCCAAAGGTAAGTTGGGTATTGTGTTCTTTTTTTGGCCAGCAACCTTGTCGCACAGATTTAATATCGCCGACATTGACCACTAATAGCCCCCACATACTATTATTGAGTACTAAATGTTGCTCTTGAAAATAGAGTGAATAATAGCGTGAAACTCTATGATTGGCGGTCAATATCACTACGCTATAAAAGATAAAGCTGGCAACCAGAATGGCTGCGATTTCACTCCACTCCAATAATAAAAGATAAGTGATCGTCGTCAACAAACTTAAGGCGCATATGATCCCTAGGTAATGAACTCTATGTGCTGATAACAGTTTAATATGAAAAGGAGATCTAACATGTTTTCGTGACAACCTGGAAATTGCGTAGTACCAACTGGCTGGTTCACTGGCAAAAGTCACCGCAACAGAACGTTTTTTCTCGTCTTCGTTCTGGTATTTATTAATGATACTTACCCGGGGATCACCGCTTAGCTTTCTCGCTTGCCACAATCCCTTGACCACAGCATAAATAATGTAAAGTTCCATTATTATCAGCACAGCTATGATTGGGTATCTCATCCACATGATAAATTCGAAATAATAGGCGATGTCTGCGGGAAAACTATAACGGGCCATAAAACTGGAAAAGCTGAAAATGATGATGATTTTCCACGCTTTTTGTTGTCCAACCTTAATCACCATAAACCAGTAAAGTAATGGTAATAATATAAAATAGGCGGTGCTGGCAACAATGGTTGGTAGTAGTCCCAAACTTGAATCAAGTGTTTCGGGAATAAGTTGAAAACCCAGGGTATAACAAAGAGCTGCTATAGCGATGAACGATATTCTATATTTGATTCTGGGTCTCATCTATTATCCATGCTTATTATTTTCGAATTTTTGACAAAAAAACCGAATCGTAAGTACCTTCAGGGATTGTGCTATGTGCTTGAAAGTAAAAAAATTAGAGAGCCTAAGGAACAAGTAACTAGACAACCAACATAGCACGCACAAGCACGAATGTCGCACACTGCCCGAGACACTGTGACTGCGTGATGTATCTACTAAATTGATTTGATTTTTAGGTGCCTGAGGCATAACACACTATACATTGGTTTTATGTCTCCATCCGAATCTGGAACAGGGCTGATTTTTAAACAAATCGGAACGGGAGTCCATGTGAGATTTTCTGCGCAAACAAGAAAACTGAATTTTCATGTACTCCATTCAGTAAGGTACTGCGTAACACTTTTGACTGAGTCATTCTCAAAGTCAGAGGGGCATTTTTCTATTAACTTTTCTTTTTAAACTTTGTTTTAAAATCATCTAATGTTCCCATGGCGATTATTGGTGTTTTTTCCGGTTCTAACCATTTCAATAAATCTAACATATTTTCACGAGAGGTCGCGACACATCCCGCTGTAGGCGCGCCAGGTGCACGTTCCCAATGTAGAAATATTGCGCTTCCTTTTCCTACTCGTTTTTTAGAACCATCAGTGGATTTATGCAATTTATCTACCCCATTGTTGTATCCCACAACGATGGCATATTTGTACAGATGATCAGAACGCTTCAGTGTTTCGTGCGATGAGACCTTAGGAGGCTCTCCACTTTTTCCTGGGTGTGTAGGCAATTCTCCTAATTGCGTGGTAACCCATGTGTTGTATTTCGGAGATCTTGAGTCATCGATCCAATAGTCATTATCGGTGACCTGTTTATACTTCAAATTTGTATTAATCTTTGGCAGGTAGCCAAAGGCACTTTCTAAGTTAAATATTCCGGCTGGCACTTTGCCATCTCCTTCCCTTTTTTCTTCTAAAAGAGAAATTCCCTCTCGACCTAAACTAGAACGCATGTCTGATAATACTAATTCCCATTTTCCCTTTATATTTTTTTCAAAAGTATGCATTTTTGCATCAACATCACTTCTATCTGAACTGACAACAACAACAACCTGTTCTGACTCCGTTGGAAATGAGTCTGAGGCTACAAAATTTTTAAAGAGTTCATCTATCTCACTTTTTTTTGCTTCTTTTGCTTTTTTTATCTCCGAACTATCTTTTGTGGGATATTTTTTTTTACGCATTGCTATAAAATCTTGATCATCAACAAATTTCTTAAAAGGAAGGAACTTCATATCGTGATCGTACAGTCGCATCCCTGCCATAAAGGCATCATCCAGACTCTCAAGTAATTCTTCTTTAGAACCCAGCCAGGCTAATACTTCGCTTAGACCTTTATAAGTACTTATACGTTCGTTTTCGTTTACTGCCAATGGCATAAGTTTTTGATACTGTTGAACGATAGTTTCATATTCGTAACCTAGCTTAGTTTCATGTTTGTCATCTGATGAAGTTCCCATCAACACTTCCAACTGGGTACTATAAAGTGCCAACAATCTTACATAGGGTAATCTTCCATCTGGGTCCAAACTAAGCATTTTTAACAGTAGTTTACGCGCTTTTGGTATGTATCCGGTTGACGCCGTTGCTTCGTGGAGATATCGGTTCGCCAATTTAATACCTACGGTAGTAACAAAAGTGTCGTCTACCTCAATAGCTAATTCGTACTGTTCTATAGCTTTTCCAAACTTATTTTTACGCTCATAAATATCACCAAGAAGTGCATGAGCTATTTGTACAGATTGAGAATTATCATTTTCTTTAACGACGTTATTCAAGAGAGTAAGTAAGCGCTTGTAACAGAGTTTTTCTTCTTTTATTTTTTTTTCTTTGTCTTCTTCTTTGTCACCTTTTTTGTTACACCAAGAGTTTTTTGAAGAAGAGTAGACCACTTCAGCGCTATAATCTTCCAGGACTTCAACCAGAGGATCGTATTTTTCCAGAACAAAACCAGCAGCCTGATCAATCAAAGTGATGATTGCGGCATGAAGGCTTTTATCATCTTGCTCACCATTTTTAAATTTTTCGTCAGGCTTATATTCCCGATGAAATGTGCGATAGTGCGTTCCTTTTTTACTGTCTAATAGACCCACGTTATAGAATAACGAACCGTTTCGATCAGCCAGAATGCCAACAACTTTTGTAGGGTTAGTACCGATAAGCTTCCGCAATGAATCTAGTATGCTATCAATTGGCAGGTCAAAAACCCCCAAACCGACACTTAGTTCAACTTCCTTTTGTTCAGAATTATAGTTCTTTGCAATATTTTCTTCTAAGCGGGCCCGTTCTTCTCCAACGCGATCCGAAGCAAATAAAAATGTAAGTTTTTTAGGTACGTCTTTTTTACTAGTGAGTATTCGTTGCGCAAACTGGCGAGAGAGAAGTTTTCCTGAGTAACCCTCCTGAATAAATTTTTCTGGGACTTCGAGTTCAGTGAAGACAAGTCCGTCAGACTTCACTAATTTGCCAAAGATGAAAAGAAGAGCCACTAGTGCACCACAGATGATCAATATTTTTGTCGACAGGCCAATCCAGGTCTGTAGATGATCATTGATAGATGCTATCGGCGTAAATCGCTCCTTTGAGGAGGTATTATCTATGTTTTTGCTTGGCAAGCTGTCATGTTTATCTTTGCTCATGGTCTGCAATTTCCTATCCTTAGTGCCTTTGAGTCTTTGAGTCTTTGAGTAAGGCGAGATCCCAGTTAATTTCGCCCCGGTCGTCGCCTCCGATTTAGATTACATCAACAGGTCTGAAATAACAAAAAGTAGTCAGAGTCTGCACAAGCGACCAACTGCTATGACGATTTTCTGTGTAAAGTCAGAGGCGTGAACATCTAATATTGCTGAAACCAACCATTCGAAAGAGCATTAAGCCGAGCCCCCACTTAACCCTTTGATTTAAATCAATAAAGTCACAAATACTTTCATTACATTTCGGTCAAGTATTTAGGTAGAGTCATTCGACAACACTTAAGATGGGTGTCCATAAACCCCTTTATACGTATCTTGGTTCGGGTTAATCATTTTTTTCTACCCATTTATAGCCCAAATATGCCATGGGTAAGTATGCACCTATTAGGTCCAATGCATTAAACCAGATTGGAGAAGGTAGACTAAGAACCATTGTGATGCCGCCTGCAAGAAATGCTACACCAATGGCAAATGCGATAATTAATTTGTGAGTGGCAGCGACTTTTGCAGCAAAAACAGCACCGACCAAGGTCCCTAAGGAATGGGCTAGGAAGGGAAAAAGAAAATGCTTTGGCTCGTAAAGGTGCATAGCTTCCGCTAGCCCCTCCATTGATGAAGTATCACCCCCTACGGGCGGCGGAACTAACTCAGCGCCTACTAATATTAGGCCCATATTTACTGCACCGCCTAAAATAAGGCCACCAACTATTGCAATAGAATTTAGAACTATGGTGTTCATTTTATTTCCTCTACCTGAGATACATAAGGCTTCAATTACGACCCTGAAATAGTTTGCTAAAATATTTCAGGAACGAAAAGCCGCAGTCCTTCTGGACTGATGCAGAACATCTGCAGGCTGAACGGTCACTCAGTGATAGACAAGCTGAGCGACGAGTTGCCGCTGTCGCTAGTCGCTAGTCGCTTCCTTCTCCTTAGCTACTCGACTCTTGGCACGCTCTGCTCTGCGATACTCAGTAAAGGCTCGATATTCCGCGCGACTCAAGGCATCGTCTTTATCCGCATCGAATGGCGCTAACTGACCTGCATCAAAAGGCTCGCGCAGCCATTTTGGCATTTCATTGGGCGTCAACGCGCCGCTGAAATCATCATCAAACGAACCGTAAAACTGAGCAATCTGAAAGTTAGTTTCATCGTGGACCGGTTTTTCCGAGGTGCCGTTCTCCCAGCGGAAAAAGAATCCCCCATACAGCATCTCGTCATGAGACTGCAGACCCCACGGTACCTCACGTGTCGAGTCAGGGTTCGCAAGGTTTTCAGCGCTGTTGTCATACACACTACGATGCACCAATCGGGCGCCTGCAGGCACTTTCAACGGCTCTGCCAGCGTGTAGGTATGCTGCCAGTTGAAATCATACCGCGGTACATGCAGTAAGGGCTCGATCGTACCGTCAGGCAGGTGCACGTCAAAACGGGTTTCTACGCCACGAAAGTGTGTGTGCGGGAATAGGCTATAAATGATGGCCGGTTGGTCAAATTCGAAATACGCTCGTTCCTCATGGCGTGCCTCTCCCGCCGGGATCTGCAAATCATAACCGATCACCACTTGCTGACGAAGATTCTGAGGTGGCACCTCATCATGAAAGTACAAGGCGACCTTCGAGAGGTCTGTCACCTCGCGCCCGTAAGCAGTGTAATGCACTTGCAGGTGGATCTGTCCTCCCGCTTTGACTAGCACTCCAGTGCCCTCAGGATAGACATATGACTCTGCACCCGGCGCGTAGGCCATCAGATAGTTTATGAATACCGCCCCCAGACGCTGGTCGCCAACAGGTATATCTTGCTCGCTCGTGCCCACGAGGACATGGTGAACCACCTTCGTCTCGCCGGGTCGAATGCTGACAGCCCGCACCCACACATCACGATCCAGTGGGTTGGTAATAGCCGGGTATTGATACTCGACAATGCCAGTCGCGGGAACAGTAAACGCCGGCGCCTGGACAACCAGGTCTGGCTCGCCTAAGGGCCAGCCTTCCTTGAGGGGCTTCACGGCCAACAGTGGGTCTTCGCCATCACCTCGTGGCGAGCCAGCTTCAATCCAATGCACGAGGGTCTTACGCTCCTCCAAAGTCAGTCCACGGGAAGCGTGAATCTCGGCCAAACTTGTATCCACTTCCCAAGGCGGCATGCGCCGTGTGCGGATCACCTCCCGAATCATTGGCGAAAACCCTCTAATCATTTGATAGCTAGTCATCGCCCAAGGACCAATGCCGTTTGGTAGGTGACACGCAACGCATCGCTCTTTCAGGATGGGCGCAATCGTGTCGCTATAACTTATTTGAGCGTGTGTTTCCTTTTGTTCGCGCTCTGGGAAATTAATGATGCAGCCAAACGCCTGACGTTTTGGCTCTGCTACCGGTTGCCCGGCGACAATTGCCCCAAGGGCATCAGCAAGATAGTGCTCCTTAGCTTCGTTGCGTTGCGTTTCATAGCCCACTCGATCGTTCATAGGCCCTCGGTAAGCCACACGCCAGTCACTAGTATCAATCACTAACACTTCACCGCTACGGTCTAAGTCAAGCGCCTCTCCAATCAACTGCGCATCGTCTACCAAAACTGGAAAGTCGATGCCGAATTCTGCAACTTCCTGACGAATACTCTTGTAGGTATCCTGCAAGCTGGAATTGATCAACATGAACTCGACGTTATCACCGAACTGTGTACGGATGTCTCGCAGGTCTGGCAGCAGATTACGTACAATCGGACAGCCGTTCATTGTCACCAGGAGTACAATCGCCTTCGCATCCTTGTGATAGTAAAGCTCATGGGCAGAGCGATCCTGATCAAGTAATCGAAAATTGTCGACGCGATCTGCCGCCTCAGCGCTACTACCAATGGAAAGAATGAACAGAACAGTAAAAAAAACAATCAGGCGCATCAAGGGATCCTAGGGGTGGTTTTTTGATTGTAGAAATAATAAACGATGTGCCTATTCTATTCAACAAACATTGATTTTGCTCAAAAAAATCTATCCAAAGAGGCCGCGCTGCGCATTCCCGCTCTTAGGGGCTGTCATATCAACGCTCGCTTTCAAGTTAAACAAAACCAAATCATACTTAAGTTCTAAATATCCCACTTGCTTTAAATTGCGCACACGACAGGTATTCGCTATGAGTTCAAAATGGTCAATCCAATGCTATCTTTATTTAATAAATTCAAGTCGCTAAAAACTATATACCACCTCTGTTTTAGCAGGAATGAGAAAGCTTAATATGCCATTAGTGTCTGAATTCACTGTTAGATCAGAACCAGACAGAAGTTGCTGTACAGTGGAAGATACAGAGCTAGTTTATATAGATACACCATGTACTAGCGTTGATAAATTTATAGACACAACTAAAGTATTTTGTGAATTATTGCGGGTAAATAATAGGCTTGGATCGTCGGCCGCACTATGTAGCTGCAAATCAGCTATCGCGGCGACCGACAGGCTTTTCTCGACTGATAAATGGCTTGGTAATAAGGATATCCGAGTCGGAACAAAATCAAGTCGACACCCATTGCATTTCGACCGAGTATTTAGAGAAATCTGGTAATATTTACGATGAGTGTATATGTAAATCTTTATTGTTGTTTGGAGACAGTTTCAATCAATCTGTCAATCGCCGGGTGGTCTGGTTTATTCTTTTTAACAAATTCCAAATGCTGCATACTTTTTTCAGCTTGTCCCATTAAAAAATAGTTCTGGGCTATTGATAAATTGCCGCTAATACTCCCTGGTTTCATTTTTAAAGCACGATTTAAGTAGTACAAGGAAATGGCTAAGTTATTTGCTTTCTTATAGGTAAGGCCTGCGATGTACGACAAATTGTAATTATTGGGTAAGGCATCAGCTAGTAATCCCGATATAAGTGCCGCCTCAGGCAGATTTTTAGCTCTTTGATACAGTGGCAGTAATTTACGGTTCAGACTTAACCAGTGTTCTCCGCCGATTCTATCCCTTAACGCTTGTGCCTCAATGCTGTTTCCACTGGGTTTAGCCACCTTAATCGGCGTCAATCTAAAAGGGTAATCTGAAGTCAATCTGGCTATTTTGTATTCACCAAATTGTTTGTCTGCCTGAGTGATTGGCATTTCCTGCCACGCTTTCTCAAGTGATATTTCGTGATTAGCTCCAAGTAGCTCACTGCTTATTATTTGCTGTACATATGCATCTGCAAGCATAAAATATCCCCTCGCGCTGGGATGCAAATGTTCTAAAACATGCTTATTGCCGATAATGCCGTTTTGCGTATCTTGCCTTATTTTTCCCTGCACATCGGCCAATGCTACTGATGGCCTTGCGCTTAGTTTTTGGATAATTTTATTAAACGCCTCAGGCGCCCTAAACCGCAGTAAATCAAAGTCTTTAGCTTGACTGAAATATTTTTGCGCTAAGTCATACTCGCCCATGAAGTAATGATGATATGCCAGTTCGAAAGTGCTTTGACTATTAGTATTAGCCAAACTGGACGCCGATGGGGTCAACTTTCTCAGTCTCTTTTGGCGAGTTACAAGATCCATATTCTGCCAGGCCAAAATAGACTTTTCGTCAATCTCTTTGACCGCCGAGAATGGAATTTGATCTTGTTCATTACTTACTAAATTACCCAGTACTACAGGAATATCAGCCTTAGCGTATTTATCCAGTAGCAAAGACATATTTCCTTCAAATTGTTGTAAACCTTGTCGGTAAAGCTCGCCACCGTAAGCAATCTCCTTTTCACGGGCAACCTTTGCCATCAAGGTACGTTCATCGGTTTTTTCAGTCACATCTGAAGTGAATATTTTGTAGTACGCAGACTCTACAAGGCGATAAATTTTAAGGTTTTTTAATCTGAGGTAAAGTAAAGTGGCCTCTCTCCCTCCTTTCGAAGCAAATGCAGAACCTACCCCCATCACACCGAGATATTCATTGTGTCCGGCATAAATGAGCACTAAATCAGGCTCTATTTGAATAATTTCTTCGACAAAGTCTAGCAAGGTGTAAGTATTTACTGAGGCCATTGCAGTATTGATAATTTCAATATTTTTTTCTGGATATAAACGTTTGAAACGCTGTTGCAACATTCCAGACAAAGATCCCCAGCGACCATAAGGAAAACCTGCCGCGGTAGAACCACCCTGGACCACGATCCGAAAGCTGTCTCTTGGCTTGTTCTCTAAAAAGTATTGAGTGTCGGGACTCACTTTAGGGGCAAATTGTGGCCCGGGGAAAAAGCGATTTATGACATTGTCATTGGGTTGCATGTAGCCTGGCAATGCTTTTGCAGGGATAAATAAGGGATAATCTGTTCCGTATTCAGTTGTCCTTAATCCCAGCTCCAAAACAAATAGCAGTAAAAAGGGAATTGAAATAGAAATAGCATAAAAAATTATCGATTTATTACGGGAATTTGTCATAACTACCTAACAACCTTGATTTGGACTGAAGCGACCGAGTTACTATAGAGCTTCCATAATACTTTATTTTCACTTAATAAAAAAAGCCGCTCAATGAGCGGCTTATACTCTTCATCCTTGAAACTGCATTTTTGTTGACTGCATTCATTCGCCCCAATCACTTAGCACACTAAGTTCAAGGGGGCTCATTCATTTGCCGCCGCTATGCGATTCCAATGATTCTGGGTATATCTAACTTAATATCAACTTATTCCTGTGGGGTAACTGTTACGGTTGGGAACTCCGCATCAGGACCTTTCAGTTCAAACAAGTACATACCTGCTTCGGGCACTTCAAGGATCAAATCTCCACCTGAATTGGTTTCAGTTTTCAATCGTTGACCAAAGGTAAGGATATTACCGTCGGTACTCGCGCCTTTATTAATGGTTGCCCAATCTGCATCAGCTACTTTGAATGCCAACTCACCAGCATCTAGCTCTAATGTCTGGGAATAGGTGAAACTTCCATCAAAGACCATTGCTTCATCTGCTCCCCAGCCATTGTATGAACCGCGGACAAATACTTCCGTCTCACCATACATTCCGGCTTCAAATATTGAAACCGTCGGCGAAATTATATCTGTAGCGTCGATGGTAAAAACATAGTTGCCATCACTGGCAATCGACGTAGTGATATTATCGCCAGCCACTACAGCATTGAAATAGCTGCCAACGGTAACGTCAGCACCAAGACCATAATCGACTGTTGCCCAATCTTCTGACGCAACTTTAAACGCATAGTCTCCCGCTACAAGTGCTACTTCAACAAAATAGATGCCGTCACCGTCATAAGTCATCTGATCGGTAATGCCCCATTCGTTCATAGCGCCACGTAAATATACCGGGGTACCCTGGAAAGGTTCTTCATTGCGAACAGTCAATACCGGAGCGGCCGAATCGGATGCATCAACATCGAATATATACGTGCCATTTGCTGTGGGCGTAAAGGATAGGTTTTCGCCACCGGCAACAAGAACTTTAGCTTCGCCCTGAGTAACTACTGCATTCTCAGGTACATCGGCCCCGAAGTTAACTGCGGCCCAATCTGCATCAGCGACTTTGAAGAAGTACTCTGTATCAGCCGTTAAACCTACGGCAATACTGTAAATACTGTCACCTTCATAGTTAAATGACTGTGTCGGTGGATCGGCCCAATCATTCATCGAACCACGTAAAAATATCGTAGTCGAGTATGGTTCCACATCCGGGTCACCGGTAGTGCCAAATGCTGACAAACCAATGCCCTGTTCCGCTCCTTGAGGTTTCACAAATACTGCAACAGTATACGCTGGTACAGTAAAGGTACCTTCGTCAGTACCCGCAGTAAACGCAGCACTTTGCACACTAACATCCACAGAATTAGCATGTACTGAATGCAACTCAAAACCCGCTGCAGTGGACACAGTATGTGCTTGTTCCGAGTTGGTAGCGTTTATCATCACCACTACAGCATCATTTGCTGGGTCAAGGTCGACCAAGCCAATGCCATCATCAATACTCATAACAATCACACCACCGGTTTGACTGCCACCCACAGTATGGAATCCCAAACGAGCCTGAATGTCTTCAGATGTGTTCAATCTGAACAACTTGCTAGTTGAACGGATCTGCAATAGTTCAACAAAAACTGAGGAAGCGAAGTCTACATCCGTGGCTGTTGGAGCTCTGCCAACATCAGCAAGTGCAGTACGGATTTGATCAATCTTTTCGCCATTTTCGCCTAGTAAAGGCACCCCGACGCCCCAGTTGTTTGTCTGTTTAGTGAAGTCTAAGTAGTTGTACCAATCACCAGAATCGAAAGTGTTTCTATCCATCGACTTTGAACGAAGTAAGTCAGCGCCCATGTGGAAAAATGGAATGCCCTGA
>JBLHNW010000006.1:0-25104 GCA_047622205.1 Paraglaciecola sp. | reverse complement strand
GGTTGAACTATTCGACATTACACCGATTCAGCAACCCTTTATTGAAACAGTGGTATTAACCTTAAAACAAACCCTTGGTTTTGTTCGACATCAGAAGAATGTGTTTGCTCGTATAGAATTGACTTCCGCTAAGCCAGATTATTGGCAACTCTGTGAGTCTTTATTCGGATGTGAAGTCGTCTTTTCGGCGGAAAAAAACCAATTATTCATAGATTTGGACATAGTCGATGAATCAGCCGGGGGAGTCGATCAACACACTTTGAAACAAGCAGAAGCATTTTGCCAGCTTGAACTTGACCGATTAAAAAACACCAGTCAATTTGTTGGTCAGGTGCGAACATTGTTGATGTTGAGTAACACTAGTTCACGCAATTTGCAGCAGATTGCCAGCAAATTGCATCTAACACAACGAACTTTACATCGATATCTGGCCCGGGAAGGGAGCAGTTTTAAACAAATATTGAATGATGTTTTGCATACTTTAGCCAAGCAGTGTTTTGCTAAAAAGTTGTCAGTCAAACAAACTGCATATGAGTTGGGCTACGCAGACGTTGCCAATTTCCGTAGGGCGTTTAAGCGCTGGCAAGGTCAATCGCCCAACGATTATCGCTTACAACAAAAGTAATAAAAGGAGTGTTTTGTTGACTGATCAAACTCAAACTCAAACTCAAACTCAAGTTCAGGTACATTTTGCCCACGCTAACAGCTTTCCAGCGGGCAGTTATCGTAAGTTATTTAAAGCTTTGCCCAGTCACTTTCAGGTTTTAGCTCTAGAGAAATTCGGTCACACATCACGTTTTCCTATTTCCGGAAATTGGCTTAATCCAGCTGCGGAGTTAATTGATTTTGTTGAACGTTCCAATACTGCTCCGGTATACGCTATCGGGCATTCGTTTGGAGCCGTTATTTCCTATATCGCAGTATGCAAACGACCTGATTTATTTAAAGGATTGATAATGCTCGACCCGCCGTTAATAACCGGATTGACCCGATTAATGTTTAAATTATTAAAATTCACACCATTAGTCGATAAAATAACCGGGGCAGGTAAAACTGAAATACGCTGTAAGAGTTGGGCTCAAAATACTGATATCGTGGCTTATTTTAAAGCCAGATCATTATTTAAAAATATGGATGATGAATGCGTAAAGGATTACGTTGATGCTGTAACCGAATTAAACAAAGGTCACTATAACTTAAGTTTTGACACTGATGTAGAAGCAAATATTTTTCGTAATGTGCCTCATAATATCAACAGTTACAATGGTCAACTTAAAGTCCCTTCATTATTGGTAACAGGGCAATATACCACTGTATGTATTCCTCGCTTGATCAATCCCTTTGTTAAGGCTACTAAAATTGAACATAAGCGGTTTGCTAATGGCGGGCACATGTTTCCACTAGAGGCACCAATCAAGACGGCAGAACTGATAGCCAGCACAATAAATCAGTGGGAAAGTTAAACGGACATAAAACGGAAATAAAAAAAACCACCTGGATACAGGTGGTTTTATGTCCTAGTCATATCAAAACCCGCTGAAACGCGCAGTTTGAGATGTTATGGGTATATGTCTAATAGCCGACCGGTAAGCCAAGCATTTCCCGGGTTACCAAAACTACCCCGATATCTGTGACTCTAAATCCTCGAGCCCGATCGTCGTCATGGTTGTGGCCAATAACAGTACCCTCAGGAATAATGCAGCCTCTGTCTATGATCGCTTTTCTGATTTTGCAACTACGCATGACTTCTACGTCTGGCAACAATACTGTTTCTTCTACTTCACTAAATGAATGAACCCTGACGTTCGAAAAACATAAACTCTTACGCACTGTAGCGCCAGAAATAATGCACCCACCTGAGATCACGGAATCAATCGCCGCTCCACAACGGTTATATTCTTCCCAAACAAATTTAGCAGGGGGAAGCTGTTCTTGATAGGTCCAAATAGGCCACTTCTTATCGTAGACATTTAACGCTGGATCTGGGGATACTAATTCCATATTGGCCTGCCAAAACGAGTTTAAGGTACCTACGTCACGCCAATAGGCAGGTTGATCACCATCGCCGGTAAAAGGAAAAGCATAAACAGGATGGTCTTTAATAATTGCCGGGATGATATCTTTACCGAAATCTCGCTCTGAACCAGTTGTTTCAGAGTCATTCTTTAAGTGCTCAAAGAGAAATTCGGTATCAAAAACATAATTACCCATAGATGCCAAGCACATGGTTGGATCATGTGGAAGCGGGGTAGGATGTTCGGGTTTCTCTTCAAATCCCAGAATTCGATAATTCTCATCAACCGACATAACACCAAATTGTCCGGCTGCTTCAGCAATGGGCACCGGCATACAGCTAACGGTCATTTTCGCCCCGGATTCAACGTGGCTAGCCAGTATATTAGCGTAGTCCATGCGATAAATATGATCGCCAGATAATACCATTACATATTTTGGGATCTCATCGCGAATAATATCAATATTTTGAAAAACAGCATCTGCTGTACCTTCGTACCAATTATTCGAAAATCGCTGTGACGCTGGCAATATTTCAACCGATTCGCCCAGTTCTTTTTTGAAGTGGCCCCAGCCTCGTACCAGATGCCTAATCAGTGAGTGCGATTTGTATTGTGTGACCACGCCAATTCGTTTTATCCCAGAATTAATGCAGTTGGATAAAGGGAAATCAATAATGCGGAATTTGCCGCCAAAATATAGTGCGGGTTTGGCTCGCCATTCGGTTAATTCGTGCAGTCTGGAACCGCGTCCTCCTGCTAATATTAAAGCATACGTTTCGCGGGTTAAGTTACTAATATAGCGGGGGCTCTGGTCTGGCATTTCACAATACTCCGTTTGGGATAATAATAACTACTGGATAAAAACAACGTTGAGAAAAATAATTTTCAGCTTGAACAACTTATCACCAGTTTTGCACGAGCCGACGACAAAAACAATTTACAAAATGAGAGATATAGTAAGTTTTTCCAAATTCGTAAGCTCTTTGATCGGAATGACTACGGATATTGGCGAAAAAGTAGATTCTAGACAATAATAAGCCAACACTGTCTGGAGTTTCATAATGCATCGAGTAGCAATACTTGCCTACGAGCAGCTAGCAACTTTTGAGTTGGCCTGCGCAATTGAGATTTTTGCTCTACCCCGACCAGAATATCAAGACTGGTACCACACTGACGTTGTCACATTCGAAAATCATGCTCTTGAGGCAACTGGTGGGATAAAAATAACGGCTAATAAAATTAGTGATTTAAGTGTTTATGACACATTGGTGGTTCCTGGTTGGGGTGCAGAAAATAAACATGTTCGCCTCGATTTGGCCGAACAAATTGTAAAATTTTCGGAGCAGAACAAGCGTATTGTAAGTTTTTGCTCCGGGTCATTTCTGTTAGCCCAACTTGGCTTACTAAATGGTAAAAAAGCCACCACTCATTGGTGTTATGGGGCTTTATTTAAACAGCGCTTCCCCAGTGTTAACTACGTGAATGATGTTCTTTACACCGAGCAACAAAATATATTCTGTTCAGCAGGAAGCGCCTCGGCACTGGATCTTGGCTTAGAGATAGTCAGGCAGGATTATGGGCATCATATTGCCAATCAAGTAGCCCGTAGACTGGTAATTTCTCCCCATCGTAGCGGCGGACAAGCACAGTATGTAGAGACACCGGTGACCAAGCCATCGGGTTTGTTTGCAAAAACACTGGACTGGGCAATTAGCAATCTCAATCAACCGTTGATGGTCGAAGACCTTGCTAAACAAGCAAATATGTCCCGGCGCAGTTTTGATAGACATTTTCGCCATGCGATTGGCGCGAGCCCGAAATCGTGGTTAAACCAACAAAGAGTGTTATTGGCAAAACAGGTACTTGAATCAGAAAAAATATCTATTGAACAACTTGCTGCGAAAGTCGGCTTTGAAAACGGTATCACCATGCGGTTTAATTTTAATAAGTACGTTGGCGTTGCACCACGTCAATATCAAATTCAATTTAGTGAAAATCAATAGAAGTAATGTTGATAGGTGTTAATGAAAATGTAGTATGGGAATTAAGCGTTTTTCAGTAAATAGTTAAAGAATATTGGAAACATTATGAAAGTACTAAAAAAAGCATTTTTTGTGGTGGCGGGTCTATTCGTATTATTGCTAACAGTCGGAATTTTGTTGCCTTCCGAATTTAAGGTGCAGCGATCAGTTATCATAAACGCGCCGGCCTCTGAAGTTTATAAACACGTCGTAAATTTACGAAATTGGACGGCTTGGGGCGTCTGGTTTAAGCGTGATCCCAATATGCTAATCACTTATGCTGGTGCCGAAGGTGAAATCGGTATGACATCAAGGTGGGAGAGTGAGCAAGAAGGTAACGGTGAAATGGTCATCATAGCAATAGAGCCCAATCAACGATTTATTTATTCCCTGTACTTTCCCGAAATGGACATGGCTTCAACCGGCGAGTTCATTTTCAAAGAAGAAAACGGTCAGACTAAGGTTATCTGGCTGGACTATGGGGACCTTGGTAGTAATCCAATCAATCATTATTTTTCGCTTTTTATAGATCAAATGATTGGTCCCGATTTTGAGGTGGGTTTGGTGAATCTAAAAAACCTTTCAGAATTTTCAGAAAGTAATTGATTTAATCTGCATATATCAAAGATGTAAAAAGCGACACATTTGGGTTATTATATTAACCCAAAAAAATAAACAAAACTTACTGGAGTTATTTGACATTTTGCGTAACTATGTTGATAGTCTTTTAATTTTAATGAATTGCGTGTAGTGTTTTTATATGATCTTATTGTGAAGGACAGTTAGTGTGAGTGGTTTTCCTATACATGGCACAATAAATCTCGATATCGAAGAGCGGATATTATTTGTTGAAGGATCGGGCCCGTGGAACATGGAATCAATAATTGAATCTGGAGAACGGGTGCTTCCGCTCTTGGAAAAACTTGCAGGTTCTCCCTGGGGAGCATTGGTTATTCTTCACGGTGAACCCATTTATGTTCCTGATGCTGCCGAATATTTGTCAATGTCTATCAAAAAGCAAAAGAAACAAGGCCGCGTTGCTACCGCGGTAATCGTTGACGAATCAGATTCTCCGGAATTCGCTAAACGTCATATATCAGAGATTTATGATAACGCGGGTGAAATTTTTCGTTTCTTTGCGGACAGGGAGGAAGCTAAGTGGTGGTTAATTCAGCGGATCACACTATCTCTAAACGAAAAACGCTAAACGAAATTTATTAAGCGAAATACATTAAACCTGGTGGGGATAGATCTGGCCAAAGTCAATAATCATCCTTTGTTTGCCGCAGGAAAGGCAAAAGAGCGGATGACATGGGTATACATACAAGAGCAAGGATAAGTGATTCATCCCAGTGATCTTTAGTAGCTGGGTAGTTCGCCAGCAACAATTCTTGTGAACGCACATTAAGCAAGAAGCTTAAGTTGGGGCCATGATTGGCAGCTATTGCAGGTAATGGGCTGCACGTAAACGTTTGTACTGCCGTTGTTTATAACGTTTTTAGTTGGCGACAATAAGATTCTGACGCATGACTCTTTTACTGCTACTTTTACGTATGAATAGGCTAATTAAAAACAGTGAAGCTGCTATTAGAAAGAACAATAATGTAGCTGGTTCTGAGACTGTGGCTACCTGTAGCAATGTTTGGGTCGATTCTGTCACCATTATAGCGTCGAGAAAATTTCCCACGCTGTCTTTGTAGGGCGTGATAGAAGTAAATCGTAAGATTGTTGTAGTGTCTGTAGCGGTAAAGCCGTCTTCATAAGAGCGCCATTTTTTGACTTCATGATCATCAAAGACCTTGTGTATTAAGGAATCACTATTATCTGAAAATAATTCAAATAGAAAGGATTCGTTGGTCCTACTACGAGCGCTGTAAGCAAAACTTAAATCGTATATTTGGCCAATATTAGTAGTAAAGGTCTGTGCAATAGAGAATGGGCCATTTGTCGAGCCATGGGCATTTAGTTCGGCATGTTGGCTTCCCTCGAATGCATTAAATGACTGGAAAGTATTCCAGATTTCAATGTTACTGCCGTCCCAACCATCAACACCTGATGAATTGAACCAATTCCAACTATTTGCTCTGACCTGCGTATCTTCAAATCCGCCGTTTACGATCAAGTTCGCCTGAGCAAGGTTTGACAGGAGTAAACTGGGGCTCAAAAAAATTAAAACAAATAGTATTCGATTCATGCCGTTCCTAATAATAGTTACATAATTCAATATATTACCCTTATGTTGAAGTGTAAAAGTAAAGCCTAATAATTATTAAACTTACCAACACTTAACTTGGGTAAAAAGACAATTGATTGTCCTGCTTTGCTGACTTATTGCTACAAAATTAGGGTATTCGTCTATATACATGAGTATAAATTTTACTCTGGGATAAAGTTGTTTATATGTTTTGGCGGGCTTACCCAATGATTTTTAGTAGCTGGGTAGTTCA
Source organism: Paraglaciecola sp. (assembly GCA_047622205.1). GTDB lineage: Bacteria > Pseudomonadota > Gammaproteobacteria > Enterobacterales > Alteromonadaceae > Paraglaciecola. The sequence goes on along the minus strand of JBLHNW010000006.1, from coordinate 18,621 downwards.
CTTCCTATTATTAAAACCAGCCGCGCACCTGTCTGGTATATCCACTCAATGGATTAAGGTGAAATAATTCCCGGGCAATACATTTGGAGGCATCGATGTATTTTTTCTTGTTTATTGGGCAAGCCATCTCAACCACAAGACCTTGATCATTAACAAGTAACCAACAAATAATCTGATTATCAACTTGCGGAAACTTAAATTGATATACGGTCATAGGTCTCTCACTAGGATCGATTGTCATTTTTAACCAAAATGAGTGAGGAAAATCTGCGAGTTTAAAAGACGATAAGGCTTCTCTGAGAACAGGCATGGCGTCCGTGGCTGGAATGGATACGGATCTTTGAAAAGGATTGTCTTCTAAGCCATACCTTAAGCCGTACTTTCTAACTAAATTGTCAATTGCTTTAAAACCGCTATCAATAATCATGTTAATTTCCTCGTTTCCTATCTGCTTGTCACTCAAGTTAAGTGCTGTACTTGGTCACTAAATTATGAAAAACCATATGGAACTACTGTAATTATAAACAGTATATTGAAAAGTGCAAATTAACTGCTAATAAACAGCATTAATTCCACATGAGCAAATTTTCCAACACCATTCGGGGCGGGTTGAAATTCGAGTTATATGGGGAGTTGCATCGGTGGGCTGTGTGTCAAGTTCACTTTTTGTTTGCCGTTTACATGCTAATATTATTTAAGCTATTGTTGATTTCGGTCAAAAAAAGGATGATCAGGTTATGAGCGCAGAGAATGTTAGCAGTGTCGATAGATGGTCCAAAATAGCGGCACTCGTTGCCACTATTGCAACAGTATTTTCTGCATACAATGCTATCAAGGTGAGTAGCTTAGAGGCAGATTTTAAACAGGTCGAAGCTGAACGTGAACTCAACTTTAGAATATATTCCTCCATTGCGGACGCACTTGAGTCGGGTGACGAAAAACGTGTGCTTGCAGTACGCGGCATTGTGCAAGCCATGGCCTCAGAATCTATACGGCCAGCATTTTTGCAAGCCCTAGAACCTGCCATGCAACGAGTATTCGCCCAAGAAGAACTTGAAGTAGCTAGTTCGACAATTGCACAAAAAGGAAATGCTTCCATCGAACCAAAATCAATCACTACCGATGGATCTTGGGGCGAATGGGATTTTGATGTTTTCTGGTGTGCGTCGTCAGGGATAGAGGCAGAAAACATCTCTAGTAAGATTGTTCACGGATTAATAAATGCTGGTGCAAAAGGGCGTATCAGGTCGCGCATACTGCCAGATACGGTCAATCAAAGAAGAGGTTACCAAGTGACAGGTTTCCAAATTAGACGGTCGGACAACGAAATTGAAATGGCAAATAAACTTAATAAATTTGTAACATCCTTGCCTGATCTAGAAAACATAACAATAAAAGAAAAACTCACCAGCCAAAAGACTGCATGGTATATCAGTATTTTTGTATGTCCGATGGATGATTAATTAACTGAATTTATATGGCCGTGCAAGCAAGTCAGCGCTAGTGCACGGGTAATGTCAATATGTTCCATCTTGCTGAATAAATGAATGTTCAGCTTTTGCTCTAGTAGACACAGGAAGTTGCGATAAGTATGAAAAAAACAATTTACTTATTTGCAGCAATGATAGTTTCGTTAACATTGGCAAGACGACTCTTACTCTTGGTAATCCTATCGGACGGAGACTTACTAATATGCGAAGCTTCGGCTGCTTGCATTTGCTTCGACACTTTGTGATTCCCCTTTAATTTCAGGCAGAATCATTTTCGCTATTACTCATACCCAGGCACACGTTCAGGATATGGTCCCTGATAGAGCGGTTGGGTCTTTGCGATTTGCCACCAAGATGTCAGTAGCTGGTGCATGGTTTTTGAGTCGACATTGTTGGTTTGCAATACTTCTGTTAGCGCTTTATAAAGCTCTTCTGGCATTGGGTCGTCCAATCCACCAGCAGGTTTAATGAAGCGAGTCGGTTCGAAAAAATACATCTTAAATTTGTTTATTGATGTCATATATGACGGTAACGATACATTGCCCCCTTGCAACATTTTGTTAAGCTGAAGGCACAGTGTTGGCATCGGAAATGGTGAACCCATATGGAAGCTCACTGAGACCGCTGGTTCCGTGCCAAGGGCAATAACCTCATGCATTGCACCTGAAGGGATAAATAAAATCTCTCCTGGTTTTAGATCGAAGTCGATGGGCTCAGATTCCATTCGTTCTTCGAAATCACTATGGTTGAAAACCACTTTTTTATGGTATTTTTTTGGAACTGGCCAGACTCGAACACGCTTGTAACCGGACATATGAAACAGAAAACCATCAAAAAGATCACAATGGGCATCGTAGCGATGCTCTCCGCAGCTCATCCACATTGTTGCTCTTACGTAACTTCCCATTGGGTGACGTTGTGTCAGGCCTTGACCGAAATGTGTGTTGTATATCTGCCAAGCCCAGCCGGCATTGTCACGCACTGTTCCATCACCCGCGCAAAAGTCAATTAAGGGGAGGCTGCCATGGACCGGTTGAGCACTCTTGATGCGGAGTTTGAATCGCTCAAAACTCGAAGGGTCTTTTTGGTCGAAGTACGAAAGTGTTGCGTCATCGACTCCTGAAGTTAGTTCCCTAAACTGCATGTCTGCGTCGCTTAGGTTTGCGGCGAACATGTCCAGTGCCCATTGAACAGGTTCAGAAGGATGATCTATTTCGCCAGGAAAGTTAATAACTATCGGCGTAAGCGTTTGAAGACAGTCACTGAGTTCAGTCATGGAGTATCTGTACCGGGAAAAAAGTTGAATATTGCAAAAATCCCTTGCCCAAAAATTTTGTGAATTTGAACAGGTTGTTTCACATCATTGTGACTTGGCCACAGTGAAACCTTATCAGAATTTGTTGTTCTCCTAAATAAATACCTGTGCCTTACGCCTATTTCCACCTAATTACCTGTGACCAAGGTCTACATTAGACACAAAGTGAGCCCAATTACTGTGAAATTTCTCATACCCGTCAGAATATTATGATACCCATAATTAGACCTTTGCTACTCTATACTTCCGTGAATTGGTTATATGTGATTTAGCGAGGTTTTTTTGCCCAACAATTTTTCTTGGCTAGGCTCGGTTGTCGGCAGGACGCAGAGTCAAGGCCAACAGCAGCGCATTGCTGTTAACATTTGGCTAGTTAATGGTCACTGACTGTTCGTTTATGTTTGTTGAATAGTATTTGGGACTAATTAGTTTCTCCCATGAAGCATAAACAGAGTAGTCTCTATGCATACCTTGTTTTTCTATATGCTGGCGTTTAGTGCACGCTGGGAACTAAGAGAGTGTGATGCAGATAACAGTAAATGGTGAAGTTCACCAGATTGATGTTAAAGATGATATGCCACTACTGTGGGTGTTGCGGGATGAGCTTGGTATAAACGGCCCAAAATTTGGTTGTGGTATTGGCATGTGTGGCGCCTGTACCGTGCATATTAATGGGCTGGCTATGCGCTCATGTTCCTTGCCAGTTTCTCAGGTATTTGGGGATATCACCACTGTTGAAGGACTGGGTCAGCCAAATGCCCTGCACGCTGTGCAAGCTGCCTGGATAGAGAATCAAGTGGCTCAGTGTGGATACTGTCAACCAGGACAAATTATGTCAGCTGCGGCATTGTTGGCACAAAATTCGGACCCAAGTGATACCGATATCGATCAAGCCATGTCAGGTAATTTATGTCGTTGCGGTACGTATCCACGTATTCGCGCTGCAATAAAAAGTGCTGCGCAAAAAGTGCGGGAGGCTTAGGCTATGGGCAAGCTTGCAACAATTACGCGTCGAACCTTTATGCTTGGCGCCACTGCGATAACCGGTGGTGTAGTTTTTGGCTTTTACAAGTACATAATACCTCGTAAAAACCCACTACTTCACGAACTCAGGTCAGATCAAGTTACGCTGACACCCTATTTTAAGATTGATCCAGATGGGATCACTATTATTGTGCCTCGAGCCGAAATGGGGCAGGGCGTAACGACCACGTTAGCCGCATTGGTAGCAGAAGAATTAGATGTGTTGGTCAGCGATGTCAAAATTGAACATGGTCCTGCTTCGGCGGCTTACTATAATGCTGCAGTATTTGATGAAGGTGTGCCGTTTGCAGCCACTGACAACGGCCTAATGGCGAGTAGCATGCGTAGCGGTATGCATGTGGTCGGAAAACTAGTTGGTATGCAGATCACCGGTGGTTCGTCGTCTACTGTTGACGCATTTGAAAAAATGCGCATAGCCGGTGCTGCAGCTCGTGATGTTTTCATGGCGGCGGGAGCCACAAAATTTGGTGTACATAAGGCTCACGTTAGTACTCGAGATGGAAACGTAGTCGGGCCAAATAATGAATATGTGTCATACATTGCACTGGCACATATTGCTGCTGAGTTTAGTATACCCACTTCAGTAAACCTGAAACCTAAAAAGCAATGGAAGCAACTGGGCAAGTCACAGCCTCGCCATGACATGGCGGCGAAATGTTTAGGTACAGCCGAATTTGGTATTGATGTACGTTTGAAAAACATGCGCTACGCCACAGTTAAAATGAACCCTTACATTTATCAAAAAATGCTCTCCTATGATGCTTCAGAGGCACTTAAGATGCCAGGTGTTGAGACAATCGTGCCGGTGCTTGATAACGGGGTGGCGGTTATTGCTACAAATACCTGGTATGCATTTAAAGCGGCTGAAAAAATCAAATTTGATTGGGGTAAGGTGGAATATCCCGCTAACCAGCAGAGCTTGTTTGCTCTGGTTGAATCCTCTTTTGATGAGCGTCATCAAGATAGTCAAAATCGTGATGATGGCGATGTTCAGGCACAGTTTGCAAGAGCAGGTGACAATATTTTGAATGCGGAATATCGCGCACCATTGTTAGCTCACGCCACGATGGAGCCCATGAACGCGACAGCGCTTTACACCTCTAAGCGACTTGATGTGTGGGCGGGTAATCAAGCCCCAACACAAGCGCAACTAGAAGGCATGCAGCTTACTGGGTTGGATGAAGAACAGGTGTACATCCATACGCCCTTTATGGGGGGCGGATTCGGGCGCCGGGCAGAGATGGATTTTGTTAAGTATGCAACCGCTATTGCCAAAACGATGCCGGGTACGCCAGTAAAAGTAACCTGGACCCGTGAAGAGGACATAACCCACGATTGTTATCGCCCTATGGCCATTGCTAAGTTTCAGGCCGTGCTAAATAATAAAATACTTCATGCTCTGGACATCAAAGTGGCTGCGCCGTCTATTGTTGAATCTCAGTTTGGACGCATAGATATGAATATGCCCGGGCCAGATGTGACCATTGTGCAGGGCTTGTGGGATCAGCCTTATAACATCGAAAACTACCGTGTCACCGGGTATCGCGTGCCAGCGGGTATTCCTGTTAGCTCATGGCGTTCAGTCGGCGCCTCACAAAATGCTTTTTTCCATGAATCTATGCTGGATGAAGTCGCCCATATGAGCCAGCAAGATCCTTTGCAATTGCGCTTGTCATTAATCAATCATGAGGTCAGTCGTAAGGTGTTGCAAACCGCTGGGGAGATGGCTAATTGGGAAAAACCCTTGCCCCAAGGACATGCTCTGGGCGTGGCATTTTGCATGTCGTTTGGTGTGCCGGTAGCGCAAATAATTGAAGTGGCCGCGTCCTCTGAAGGCATAAAAATAATAAATGCCTATATCGCCGCCGATGTTGGTCAAGTGTTAGACCCACTAAATGTTGAAGCACAGCTTATGTCAGGCCTGATTTTTGGATTAGCGGCCGCTATGATGGAAGAAATAACTCTTACGGACGGCAAGGTTGATCAAACTAATTTTCACACTTACGACTCGCTTCGTATGAGTCAAACGCCCAATATCCACATTAAGGTGTTGGAGAATGGTGACAAAATTCGAGGCGTTGGTGAGCCGGGCACGCCGCCAGCAGCACCGGCCTTGGGCAATGCGATTTTTGCTGCCACTGGCAAGCGAATACGTGAGATGCCATTTAATAAGCAAGTGAATTTTATTTAATTACAATATTGAAGAGTTAATTGTTTGTCGTCTTGAAACCTTTTGGAACTGCTGTTTTTGAGCAGATACCTAGTGGCTTAGTCTCACCACATTGGAGAGACTAGGGTAGCTATGACTTAGTTTTTTATTTACCCTTCATCCGATCTTTTAGATCAGCAAAAGGATTGTAGGTACTGGTTTTAGTCTCAGTATCCTCGGTGCTGCCGTAGCGCACAAAACTCTCAAACTTGTTATGCTCTTCGTCGTGACAATAAAGGCAAAGCAATTCCCAGTTACTGCCATCGCCAGGATTATTACCGTGATTATGATCCTTGTGATGTACCGTCAATTCCGAAAGGTTTTTACGGGTAAATTCGCGCTGACAACGTCCACAGATCCAAGGATAAATCTTGATTGCTTGTTCTCGATAACTCGATGCACGCTTGTTATTGTATTCTTGCTGCTCAGCTAATACTTTCTCATAATTACCCGCCGCAGGTTTTTGACTAGACATATATTTTTCACCTAAGTATTTAATCCAATCATAAACGAAAGCAGCAATATTTCCTTGAATTTAATTTCTGGAATAATTTTTAGAAAAATTTACAGAGACTTGCGTCATAGCAATCGACTAGTCTAGTGGCTTCGCTTACGAACAACATGGATGCCCTGTTTAATTGCGACTAACATACGTATTCATAACAACAAAACTTGCATATCAGCAGCGCTTGTTTATCAATAGGCTTAATCATTGTTTTAACAAAGTCTCAGTTACTAAATATGTGTAAATCTAAATACTTCGCCAGTTTTCTCCTAACACTTACTTTGGGCTTAACATCTCAAGCACTACTGGCGATAAACGACACCAGCTTTCTGCAAGATCCCGAGCACCAGTTTTGGCATGACATCAATGACTTACCCACCTTAAGGCTAACATTTAGTCAACAGAGCTGGGATTTACTGCTGACTTCGTCTTTCGACGACAGAGAAGAAGTGAGCACCGATATGATCTATATCAAAGGGGGGCAAGAATACGAATTGTTCAACATAGGAGTAAAGTTAAGCGGCAATACCAGCTTTACGCTACCCGTGAGTCAGTCTGGTGGCTTTGTTCAAGCTAGTTTCACCTTGGATTTTGACGAATTTGTGGATGACCAGGTATTGAGCGGGGTATCAGCGCTAAAATTAAAGCGTTTTAACAGTGACTCAACCTTTGTGCACGAACCACTTGCCAACCAAATTATGCATAACTTTGACGTTTGGACTGCGCATTCTTCAACTCACGTGAGACTAGAAATTCAAATTGCCGACAGCGACATACACTATTTTGGAATGTATCGCGCCAATGAAAGCGTCAATCGTCATGAATATATTGATAAACGCTTTGGTACAGAGAACGACGGTGGTTTTTTATGGCAAGGCAACTATAAAAGCTATGGCCCAGCGTTGTTCTCGCGCATTACTCCTACATGGGAAGGGGTAGGTGATTTTGATCAAGCCAGCTTTGAATATAAAGGTAAAGGTAGCAAATTTGACGAGGCTCATGCACAACTGGTTACAATCGCCGAAAATTTCACCAACTTGCAAGACGCTGATTTTGAAGAATATATAGAGCAACATATCAACATGCCTTTGTTTCTGAAAAGTATGGCGAGCGAAGCCGTACTGGGTCATTGGGATGGATTTTGGGGCAACAATAACAATTTTATGTTCTATATAGATGAAAGTGAGGTGCTGCATTTTATACCGTTTGATACGGACAATGCGCTGGGCACCTCGCTATTGGTTGATGATGTAGGCGAGCGTGACCCATTCGTCTTTGGGCGGGAAGAGAGCACTCCGCTACTTGTCAGTAAAATAATGGCTATTGATCAGTATCGACTGGAATACGCGGGTCATGTGCGCACAATGGTCGAGGAAAACGATCTGCTTGACGAAGATTATGGGGTGAATTGGATCGCCAATGCACATGGCTTGATTGAAGACCATCTGCAAAATGTGACAGGCGAACATGAAGAGATTGCAGACAGGCCCGCATCATGGGGAAACCAAAGTAGCTACAGACTCTATGATTTTGCATCCGGTAAAAATTATTATGCCACACGCAAAGCAGCCGTGATTGCTGCTTTGGGACTGCCAGTTGCTGATGCAGGACCTGATATTCAGTTAACTGTGGGTGAAAGTTTTGAGCTAACTGCTACAGGCTCTGCTGATCCAAACGGGGAGATTGTTACTATTGAGTGGTCAACCGAGCAAAACGGTAATGCCTCAAGTGTTAGTTTCAGTGCAGTAGGGACTTACACCGCCACACTAACTGTTACCGATAACGATGGTTATACCGCAAGTGATGAAATCACAATAACCGTTATTACGGCTCCCGTGATTGAAGATATATCATCTGATTCTGGCGGTGGAGGAGGCTTTGGGTTTGCTGTGTTAATGATGCTTATCGCTAGATTTTTTTTATCATACAGACAGGATGTAAATCCCGGCGATAGGCAACAATAGTTTTACATGGATAGCCATGATACTGAGTATTCGAAACGATTTGTTTTGCAGATTATCAAGCTGGAAATTTGTTAAATCCCAATTTGAATATTAACCAACGATTGCTAGGCACAAAAGAATTGGAAAAATCATGTCGCTTTATTTCTTAGTAAAAATATTCCATATTATTTGCGTGATAGTTTCATTGTCAGGCTTCGTAATGCGGGGAATTCTGAAACTAACTGACTCCAAAATTGTGCACAACAAACTGGTGAAGGTACTGCCACATGTTGTAGATACCCTGTTGTTAATAAGTGCGATTACGCTAGTGGTGATCTCAGGCATGTATCCCTGGCTTGTATCATGGGTAGGGGTAAAGCTGGTGGCGCTTGTTGCTTATATCATTGTAGGTAGTATCTTTATGCATTCTGAAGTGAAAGGCTGGGCGCAATACAGCTGGTTCGCATTGTCGCTGTTTATTGCGGGCTATATCGTTCTAGTGGCATTGACCAAGTCGGCATCAGTGGGTCTCTAGCAAAAGGTCTACGAGGCAAATTCAACACAATTATTCTTGATGTCAGCCAAAGAATCGGCTGGGTTTATTAACGAATAGACAAAACGATTTTTTTGTAGGGGATTATTAGCTTGGATGTCTTACTTACTGTTTACGTTCTGCAAATTGGTCTCTCAATATTAGTCTAAAATTCAGCCTCGACTTCAAAGCGCATATACTCTTGTGTCACTGGATGCTTTAGCTCCAGCCTTTGTGCATGCAGATGCAAACGTGTGGCGACTTTACCGTAAAGATCGTCACCTACAATTGGCATATCTAAGCCAAGTGTATGGGCACAGTGCACACGTAATTGGTGGGTTCTGCCAGTCTTGGGGTATAGGTAAACTTTGCTTTGTTGCCGCTCTTGACTACGGCTTATCACCTGCCAGGATGTCTCTGCCGTTTTACCATTATCTTTACATACCAACTGTCTTGGCCTGTCGTATAAGTCACCGCGTAGAGGCAAGCTTATTATGCCGGTGTCTTGTTCTAATAAACCTTCAATTATGGCCACATAGCGCTTATTCACTAAGCGCTGAATAAACTGCTTTTGTAACGATTTATGGGCTTTTTGGTTTATGGCAATCACCATTAGGCCTGAGGTAGAGAGATCCAGTCTGTGTACGATTATGGGGCCAGTGGCGTATGGAAATTGCGTTTTTATCCGCGCGTAAACTGAGTCATGGATATTTTTACCTGGTACCGATAAAAATTCAGCGGGTTTATTTACCACTAACATCACTTCATCTTGGTAAATAATATCGAGCACTTTCCCCTCAGCTTGATTAACTAACAGCGGATTATCATCTACCTTCATACCATCTAGCATATGCGCCAGTATCGGCTGGCATTTACCCATACATGCAGGGTAGAACTGTTGATGTTTTCTAATTTCAGATTTGGGTGATGCACCCCACCAAAACTCCGCTATGGCGATAGGTTTTAGCTGATATTTAAACGCATAATGCAGGAGCTTGGGCGCGCAACATTCTCCCGCCCCCGCTGGTGGAGTTCGCAAGACGGTGTGGCTAAAGATATCCTGCAGATCCCGTTCTTCACCCTTACTATTGAGAAAACGGTATTGTGCAAACAACCGTTGTTGCAGGGCCGCAGACTCCATTTTGCGCTGTGTCTTTAACTTAAGCAGTTTGTCACTGAGCACACTATGTTGTTGTTGCGCCAGTTCAACCTTGCTATCCCAGTACGCACTTAAATCTCTGAGTATGAGTTTGTCATGGATGCTTTGCTGGTCTAACGCTGCGTTTAATTGCGCGAGTGCAATAGAAGTGAGTGAGATTGTTGCACTATCACGCTGGGCTTTGCGCTTTTTACGTTGTTCAACCATCAAGGCACGCTGTGTGGCAATGTGCTGTTTTCGTTCAGCTACCAGCAGACTAAGAGTTTGCTGTAATTGAGCCAACTCAGGGCTTTGCTCAAGCACCAAAATATTCTCGTTTGCATGATTAATTGAGGCTTGTTCACGTAGAAAAAAACTGCCTTCGGCCAACATATCAAACACCGGCGGCACAAAGTATTCAAGATGATTTTGCTTGGCGAGTTTGCCCGAAAAAGCGGCCAAATAGCCTATTTTGCCATCGGGTCGTTCCACCACAAGCACACCAAACATCTTACCGATGATCTCGTGTGGGTCGTCCCCTAAACCAAAATTATGCTGCCACTGATTTTGGTTGCGCAGATATTGCTGTAATTCTTCAGCCGCCAACACACACAAAACATCAGGCTGATAATAAAATGGAAAGGTAAAACGCTCAGGTAAAGAATAAGCATCAATCGCCTGTTCAAATGGCGTAAAACACGGGTCCGATTGTGGCATGGCTAATTAATCCCGAAAATCAGTTACAGATGAATAGTTTTTAGTATTTGGGATAATGTCTTGCTGATGGTGGCGAACATACAAAAAGGGAGTATCGCCTCTACGTCCCAGCAGATCAGTTAGGGCCAAAGTGATCATACATGGATAATCGTGGATCTTACATGGTTATCCATGATAACGAAAAGATGAAAGTGGGTGCATTAACGTGGATGTCCTGTTTAATTAGCTAACTACTTAGTAAATCATGAGTGGCTTTTGAACAGGTTTGACCGTGCAGAAACGATAGGCGCTACGGAAGTCGTAATAAAGGCGCAAGTAGAGCTTGCGCCTTCAAATTGACGAAACATATATCGAAGTCTAAGGCAGGTTCACAGCAGCTATCTTTTTTTCAGCTGCAGCACGAGCTGCATTTGGATCGTTATCCGTCGGATCATCCGTTGGATAAAGTTCATTCATGGGAGTGGACTTACCGTTATTTTGCACAATTCTAACATGAAAGCGCTTTAATCGGCGTGGCTCAGGTACGCCACAACTATGGGCAAGTACCTCAACTTCATGCACCACGCTTTTACAATATTCAGCCACTCTTACTGCTTTACTGGTCGGGTCCAAACCCTTTTGTAAACGCTTATTGTGAGTAGTAATGCCTGTTGGACAAGTATTCTTGTTGCACTTAAATGATTGAATACAGCCTAATGCAAACATAAAACCTCTGGCGGATACCACAAAATCTGCACCTGAGGCTAAGGCCCAAGCAACCTCTGCGGGCGTAATTAATTTACCAGATGCAATTATTTTAATTCGTTCACGTAGGCCATGCTGTTTGATAATATCGCGAACTAAAGGCAAGGACTCTTTAATTGGCACACCTACGTTATCCATAAGGGACATTGGCGCCGCACCAGTGCCACCGTCAGCTGAATCAACAGTGATAAAATCTGGGGCGCTATCTATTCCTCTGGCCATGATTTCATCCATTAAATTCTCATACCACTTAAATGAACCCGCTACCGCCTTGAAACCAACTGGTTTGCCCGTTACGGCGCGAACGTGAGTGATAAAATCGAGTAATTCTGCATTGCTGTTGATTTCCGGGTGACGATTAGGCGAAATTGAGTCTTCACCTTCTGGTATGCCACGGATTTCCGATATTTCCTTGTTAACTTTTGCGCCCGGTAAAATTCCACCTTTGCCCGGCTTAGCTCCTTGGGATAATTTAACTTCAAACATTTTTACTTGGGGGTGTGCCGCTACCTCTCTGAGCTTATCGTCGCTTAAGCGACCGTCCTTATCTCGGACTCCATATTTTGCTGTACCTATTTGAAATACGATGTCGCAGCCACCCTCTAAATGGTAGGAACTTAGTCCTCCTTCACCAGTGTTCATCCAACAATTGGCCATTTTTGCGCCTTGGGAAAGGGCTTTTACTGCAGGGGTAGAAAGCGCGCCATAACTCATGCCTGAAATATTGAAGAGAGACTTAGCTGAATAAGGGTGTTTAGTTTGTGCTCCTATTATACAGGGCTGCGTTGCTGATGAGTCTGTTTCCAATGTAGGGAACGGACAGTTGACAAATATTGGTAGTCCCGGTTCTTTTAAGTATTTGGTTGAACCAAAGGCTACCGTTGTATCCTCACCTTTTGACGCTAAATGAACCCAATCCCGCTCTGCACGGTTAAAGGGTAATTCTTCTCTGTCCATGGCAAAAAAGTATTGTCTAAAAAACTCTCCCAATTCAGACAAAATATAACGCATATGGCCTATTACGGGGTAATTGCGTAACACCGCATCACTTGTTTGTAAGCGATCTCTGATAAAAATGATTATTAAAAATAGAAACAATGTGCCAATAAATAATACAAATATAGTGGCAAACAAATCGAGGGCGTCGACGACAAAAGTAGGTAACATGTCCATAAATTTGATCCGGTTGTTTTACATGACTCGCCAAAGTTCAGCTTAGTCACTTTTGAATTGTTTTATTTTAAGGTAACTTTATAACGATCGAAGCCACCAATGTGGGTTACTACATGCTCAAGACACGGGGGAACCTTGAATTATTTCATTACAACTGTAATTAATTGATTTAGTCGACAGGCTTATCTTTGTAGATAAGCGCTTAAATCAGCTCCGGGAAGAGTAGAATTTTAATCTTGGCCATGGAAAATTACGCCTTCTAATTCTCCAATAAAGCCTAGTTTATCTGCACGTAACACCAATACGCTACCTTCACGTGTATCTATTACCGGGACATTAGGGTTTAAAATGCAAAATTCTTGGACTCGATTACCATTTAGCAAAGATGGTGGTGCATTACTGTTTCATCTACTGAGTCATCTGTGTGAACGCACGAGTGCGATAATCACCACTAATCTCAAATTCTCTGAATGGTCATCGGTCTTTATTGATCCGAAACTGACAACAGCCTTATTGGATCTGCTAGCTCACCATTGCCACATCATCGAAAGTGGCAATGACAGTTATCGCTTTAAACATTCGAATAAAAAAACCAAAAATGTAAAAAAAATTACTGAAAATAAAAGAACATAATCAGGTAATCAGGTAATCTGCTGGGGCGATATTCGATGCAATTGGTGGGGCAATTTCGAATTCAAATTAACGGTTTAAGCGATTCTCTGCTAGTCTACAAGTAAAAGAAATAACCATAATTATTTATGAGAAAACCTGAATGATTGACTTGTTCAAAATGTTCGTTAAGGCATTCATTTTACCCCTATTAGTATGTAGTTATTCATTAACAATATACGCAGCCCAGACTAACTCTTTACAAAACAAGCAGTATTTGTCAGCCCAGGAACGTGCTTGGATTAGAGACCATGCATTAATCAAAGTACACAATGAAAATAATTGGGCACCTTTTAATTATAATACTAACGGCAAGGCGGTTGGGTTTTCAATTGAGTACATGAACTTAGTGGCTGAAAGAGCAGGATTTCAGATTGAGTATATAAATGGACCTAGTTGGAGTGATTTTCTGGGGATGATGCAAACTGGGCATCTTGATGTAATGCTTAATATTGTCCAGACCAATGAAAGACAAAAATATTTACATTTCACATCACCTTATTCTATTGTTTCTCCCGTTCTTGCTATTAGAGATGAAGATAAAGATATATTTTCAATAGAGAGTATTGATAACAAAACACTCTGTCTTCCAAAGGGCTCTTCAACACATGAATATTTATCAGTAAACCATCCACAACTGAAATTACTGCCATTAGAAGATGGTCTAGCCTGTCTCCAAGCGCTTCAAAGCCATAAAGTTGATGTCGTTCTCGATGGAGATGCGATTCTGAATAGCTTATTCAGCAAAAACAATTTTAAGGAATTAAGAATTTCTAAAATTGCGGCTGATCCAGCTATGGCCTCAGTCCTTAGAATCGCAACAAGAAAAGAAGTGCCCATTCTAAGAGATATTATCGAAAAAACTATGGCACAGCTTGATGATAATGAGGTGAGTAATTTACGCAAAAAGTGGTTAGAAGCGAAAGAAAGTATCGAAACTAAAAAAGAACCTGCAAACACCGGTCTGTTTACTAAAGATGAGCTTTCTTGGATTAGGGATAATCCAGAAATAATTATAGGGAATGAAATGGACTGGCCACCCTTCGATTTTGTTGAAAATGGTCTACCAGCAGGTTTAGCAATTGATGTTATGAAATTAATTGCTAAAAAGAGTGGTTTAAAATTGTCCTTTGTAAATGGATATAGCTTTGCTGAACTCTTGAATAAGCTTAAAAACAAAGAAATAGATTTGATGCCCGCTTTATTGGTGAATTCTGAACGTAAAAATTTCATCCTCTTTACAGAACCGTATTTCATAAATAGAACAGTAATAGTGACTCGAGAAGGAGACAAAAACACAGAAACTCTTGATGATCTTTCCGGTCGAAAAGTAGCTATTGTTTCAGGCTATAGCTATGAATCATTTGTCAGAACATCATTCCCCCAATTAGAAATTGTTTCAGTACCTACCTTTGTTGAAGGGCTTGAATCAGTAGGCGATAAGAGCGTTGATGCTTTTATAGGTAGTCGTACCGTGGTTTACTACACAATCAATAAAAACTTGATTTATGGGCTGCAAATCGCGGGGCCTTCAGGAATAGATGATGCTGCCTATACTAGTCTCAGTATAGGGGTTAGAAACGATTATCAAATATTGCACAGCATAATAGAAAAGAGCCTAGCGACAATCTCAAATGAAGAATTTAAACAACTCACTGGTCGCTGGTTATCAATACAAGGTGAAACTACTGCTGGAAGCTCAACCATTCCCACAAATGAATACCTCACTAAAATATCAATAGCAGCCGCAGTAATTGTTTTTTTGATAATTATAATGGTCTATTTAAGCAAAAAAATGGCTGTTAGTAACAAAGTTGGTATACAAACTGGAACGCGCCAATTTAGAATTTTGTTGCTACTTTCAATGGGTATTTTTCTTGGAAGTATAGCCATTCTAGGGTGGCTAGAAATGGGAAAAATCAAAACCAAGATAGTAAAAGATTTAGAAAGCAACTTGAACACAATCCTGACTAATACTGATGAAAGACTCAACAACTGGGTTACACAAGAGCAGTTCTCATTAGAACAAATAGCCAGTAACCCCGCTTTGCTAATAGAAACAGAGAAGTTATTGGAAGTTGAGAAATCAAATGCCGTGTTGGTTGCTTCACAGGAATTAAAAAATGTTCGTGAAATACTTAAACAGAGCAGTAAATTGTTAGGTTTAGGTTACTTTATTATTAATAGAGCAGGAACCAGTATCGCATCCAGTAGAGATAGTAATATTGGTTCAACAAATTTGATCGCAATTCAACGGACTGGATTACTAGAAGAAGTTTTTAAAGGAAAATCTATCTTCATTCCTTCGGTTAATTCAGACATTGCAGATGTGAGTCATAATTCTTCACTGTTTTTTGCTGTTCCAATTAAAAATAAAGCGAATGATGTAGTTGCCGTTTTAACAAAGCGATTAAATCCAGCTAATAAATTTTCACAAGTCCTTCATTATTCACGTGTCGGTGAAAGTGGAGAGACCTATGCTTTTGATAAAAATGGCACTTTATTATCTGAGAGTCGATTTGAAGACGATCTTAGAAATATTGGTCTCATTAATAACGAGCAATCCAGTTTGATGAATATACAAATACGTGATCCCGGAATTAACCTATTGCAAACAAAGCAACCTATTCAGTCTGAGAAACTACCATTAACACTCATGGCAGAAAGTGCAATAAAAATGTCACATTTGACTGCATCTCGCGTCGCTAATACAGAGCGAATTGTTGAAAGCAATCTGCAAGGCTATCGTGATTATAGAGGAGTGCCAGTGGTTGGAGCCTGGTTATGGAGCACCCAACTAGATATGGGCATTACAAGTGAAATGGATCTGGAAGAAGCGCTGTCTGTTTATAACACCATGAAATTTGCTGCAATTTCAGTATTTAGTATCACTCTTTTGTTTATCATTGGAGGAACATTTTTCATATTGATTATGGGGGAAAAAACCAACCGTATTGCCAGTCGTGCCAAGAAGGAGTTGGAAGATCAAGTTGAAGAAAGAACCAAAAATTTGAAAATGGCAGAAGAAAAAAGTAGAGCAATCGTCGATAACGCTCAAGATGCAATTATTGTGATTAATGATGAATCAATCGTTATGTCTTGGAACAAAGCAGCAGAATCTATATTCGGATATTTAAGCACTGATATAATAGGACAGTCGGTTACTACGATTATTCCGCCCTCATACCATTCTGACCACGCACAAGGTATTGCTAGATTTATAAAAACGAAGAAAAATAAATTGATTAATAAAGGACCTGTCGAGTTAACTGCTATCAACTCAAAGGGAGAAACACTGCCAGTTGAAATGGCGTTGAGTACCTATGAAATTGATAGCGCTAACTTTTTCAGTGCCAATATTCGAGATATTACTGCTCGGCTTGAAGCTGAAAAAGAAACACAATTTGCTAAAGAACAGGCAGAACAAGCCAATAGAGCAAAAAGTGCATTCCTTGCCAATATGAGCCATGAACTTCGAACTCCAATGAATGCCATCATTGGTTATAGTGAAATGCTCATTGAGGATGCAGAGGATGATGACAATGAAGAAATCATTCCGGATCTGAATAAAATAAACTCAGCCGGCCGGCATTTGTTAGCCCTTATCAATGACATTTTAGATTTATCAAAAATTGAGGCAGGCAAGATGGAACTCTTTCTTGAAGATATCCATCTTCAGGATTTACTTCGAGAGGTTATTGACACTTCAAAACCACTGATAGACAAGAATAAAAATATTATTAAGTTTAGCTCTGATCAAACTATTGATCTGATTCATGGTGATGCTATGAAGATTAAACAGGCATTATTTAATCTTATATCAAATGCTGCAAAGTTTACTGAAGATGGTGAGATTTCTATCAGAGTTTCACAAGAAGCCATTAATGATACTAACTGTATTCATATTGCTATTACTGATAGTGGTATAGGGATACCGGAAAATAAGCTAGATACAGTCTTTGAAGAATTTTCCCAAGCTGACGAATCCACAACCAAAGATTATGGTGGAACAGGTTTAGGTCTTCCGCTCAGCTTGAAATTTTGTAAAATGATGGGTGGAGACATTACCATTAGCAGTGAACTTGGTGTTGGTTCAACATTTACTCTGATTTTTCCATCAACAGTGATTAATGAATCTGAAATTGTTGACAAAGATCTACCTATAGAGAACGATATAAATCAATCGCAGAAAAATAATATTGTTCTTGTTATTGATGATGATGAAAATTCTAGAGATATACTAAAAAGATACCTTGAAAAAGAAAATTATAGTGTGTTACTTGCCAACAATAGTCGTTCTGGAATTGAAATTGCTAAAAATCAAAAACCAGACGTTATAACACTTGATATCATGATGCCAGACAACGATGGCTGGTCTACACTTCAATTATTAAAAGATAATCCGATTACGCAAAATATTCCCGTGATTATGGTTTCTATAGCATCAGATAAAGAAACGGCAATTACTCTCGGGGCAGTAGACGCTCTGATGAAACCTATCGATAAAGTATTATTGATTGATGCCGTGAGCCGTAATATCGATACTAGCCTAAAACAGAATATCCTAATCGTTGATGATGATGAGGTGAATCGTGGATTGATACGTCGTTACTTGCGTGATAGTAAATTGAATATTTATGATGCGGTAAATGGTGCAGACGCACTGAGTAAACTCAGTAGCATCATACCTGATTTGATTTTACTGGACTTGATGATGCCTGTCATGAATGGTTTTGAATTTCTTGAAAATATTCGACAAAATGATGACTACAAGCAAGTTCCGATAATAGTTATTACATCAAAATCATTATCTAGTGATGAATTTAACTTTCTTAACTCAAACACCTTAGGTGTTCTACAAAAAGGTGATTTAACAAAATCAGACTTAAATCAACAACTTAAAAATATATTGAGAAATAACCCTTAGTTAAATTGGAGCAGTACATGAGCAAAATATTACTTGTTGAAGACAATGAGATGAATAGGGATATGCTTTCAAGACGTCTGATTCGCAAAGGACACGAAGTAGTTATGGCTGTCAACGGTCAGATTGGTGTGGAAATGGCATCTTCTGAAAATCCAGATATTATATTATTGGATATGAGTTTACCGGTAATGGATGGTTGGACTGCCGCTAAACAT